>NZ_JBGBPT010000029.1:0-88907 GCF_041106355.1 Streptomyces sp. BF23-19
CGGGGCGCTCCCCGCAGGGCGCCGAACGCAGTGCCGCCCGACGTTCCGACCCCTCGCCACGTTCGGCGCCCGAGGAGACGCCCCGGCGCGCGCCCGCCCCCGGCACGACCGGCCCCAGCACGACCGGCCCCGGCGCGCCCGGCCTCGGCGCGCCCGGCCGCCCCGACCGGACCGGCGACTACGCCACTACGCCTCCGGGGAGCGGGCGTCGTACCGGGCGAAGTTCCGCCATCGGAGCGCCAGCAGACCCAGCACCAGGACGCAGACCAGCCCGCCGCCCGTGACGGCCACGGTCGGGGAGATCAGGTCGGCGGTGGTCCCGGCGAGGAAGTCGCCGAGCCGGGGCCCGCCCGCGACGACGATGATGAAGACGCCCTGCAGGCGGCCGCGCATGTCGTCGGGGGTGGCGGCCTGGAGCATGGTGGTGCGGAACACCATCGAGGCGGTGTCCGCGTACCCGGCCAGGGCCAGGAAGAACATGCCGAGCCACAGGTTCCGGGTGATCCCGAACACCGCCACGGCCAGCCCCCAGCCGGCGACGGCGAGCAGGATCGCCAGCCCGTGCCGGCGGATACGGCCCTGCCAGCCGGAGAACAGCCCGCCGAGCAGCGCCCCGGCGGCCATGGCGGCGACCAGCAGACCGACCGTGCCGGGACCGCCGCCGTACCAGAGCCCGGCGATGGCCGGGAACAGCGCCCGGGGCTGGGCGAGCACCATGGCGGCCAGGTCGGAGAAGAAGGTCATCCGGATGTTCGGTCGGGTGCCGAGGAAGCGCAGGCCGTCGAGGACGGAGGCCCGGCCACGCGCGCCTTCGGCCCGGTCGGGCTTCATCGACGGCAGCTTCCACATCGCGTAGAGCGCGGCGGTGAAGGTGACGGCGTCGATCAGGTAGGCCGCCTCGTAGCCCGCGACGGTGACGATGAATCCGCCGAGGGCCGGGCCGACCATCGACCCGAAGGTCATGGTCACGGAGTTCAGGGCATTGGCGGCGGGCAACTGCTCGACCGGGAGCAGCCTCGGGATCATGGCGGACCGGGCCGGGCCGGTCAGGGCCCCGCAGACCGCCTGGAGTGCGACGACGGCGTACAGGAACCAGACGCGGTGGTAGTCGAGCAGCGCGGCGGCGGCGAGCACGACCGACAGCGCGGCGGCCGCCATCGAGCTGTAGAGGCCGAGCTTGCGCCGGTCCACGGTGTCGGCGATCGCTCCGCCGTAGAGGCCGAAGACGACGAGCGGAACGAGCGAGAAGAGCCCGACGAGTCCGACCGAGAAGCTGGACCGGGTGATGTCGTAGACCTGGAGCGAGATCGCGAGGGTGGTCATCGCCTGACCGACCCAGGAGATGGTTCCGCCGAACCACAGCCGCCGGTAGTCGGCGGACGCGCTGAGCGGGGTGAGGTCGGCGAATATTCGCTGCCAGAGCTGGGGTGGGGCGGTCGTCCGGGTCACAGCGGATGATAACCACCGGCCGCCCGCCGCCCGCCGGGATTTTGGGGCCCTTCACACACCGGCAACAGTCGCCACACGCGGCTCCGGCCTCCCGACCCGGGTGGCGTATTGCCGGTAACTCGCCACTATCACCGGACATTTGACTGATTCGACGTGCGCTCCTCCCCTCGTGTTCAGCTCATGATGAAAAGACTTGTATGTCCAGGGAGGCGTAGTGATCGAACCTGGCAACAGCACCACGAGCACCGGCACGACGCAGAACACGGTGCGCACCACCGTCCCCCTCACCGTCGGCGTCGAGGAGGAGTTCCTGCTCGTCGACCCCCACAGCTTCCGGGTGGTCCCCGCCGCCCCACTGGTCCTGGCGACGGCCGGCGGGCTGCCCGGCGAGCTCCACCCCGAGGGCACCCGCTACCAGGTGGAGATATCCACCCCGATAGCCCACTCGGCGGCCTCGCTGCGCGCCGAGCTCGCCACCTTGCGGCGCACCGTCGGCCGGGCCGCCCGCGCCCACGGCTGCCGACTGCTGGCCGCCCCCTCGCCGGTCGTCGCCGTGGAGGGGCCGCTGCACCTGACCGACGACGAGCCGCGCCAGCGCGAGCAGCACCGCCGCTTCGGCGCGCTCACCGACACCCTCGTCAGCTGCGGCCGCCACATCCACATCGGCACGCTCGACGTGGACACGGCGGTGGCCGTGTCCAACCGGATCAGACCCTGGCTGCCCACGCTGATCGCGCTGGCCGCCAACTCGCCGTTCTGGGGCGGCCGTGACACCGGCCATGCCAGCTGGCGGGCGATGGCCTGGTCCGGCTGGCCCTCGGCGGGCCTGCCGCCGCACTTCACGTCCACGGCGCACTTCCGACGCTCGGTGCAGACCCTGCTCGGCTCCGGGGCGGCCCTGGACACCAAGATGGTCTACTGGGACCTCCGCCCCTCCGGGCACTGGCCGACGCTCGAGATCCGGGCGCCGGACATGTCCCCGGACATCGACTCGGCGATCCTGCAGGCCGAACTGGCCCGCGCGCTGGTCTCCACGGCGCTGCGCGAGATAGCGGAGCGGCGCCCCGAACCGGCCGTACGGGACGACGTCCTGCGCCTGGCGCGCTGGCGGGCGGCCCATGACGGCCTGGAGGGCTTCGGCCTCGACCCGTACTCGGGGACGGAACTCCCGGCGGCGGACCTCGCGGAGGCCCTCCTGGACCTGGTCGCCCCGGAACTGGCCGCCGCCGGCGACCTCGACCACGCCGCCAAGACCATGGCGGGCCTCCTGCGCGACGGCTCGGGCGCCCACCGCCAGCGGGTGGCGTTCGCCCGCCGACAGGACCTGACGGACGTACTGCGCCACCTCACGGACGAGACGGAGGACTTCTAGGCCCGGTGGACCTCCAGGTAGGCAGAAGAGAAGCCGCAGGCGGGAACGGAGCGGGATCCTCGCCTGCGGCTCACCCTCGGGCGGGGGGCTCCTTCATCCACTCCGGGACGTCCACGCCGGTGAACGACCGGAACCGATCGGCCACGGCGACGGGGTCGCCGGCATGGGTGTGGCGGAGGAGGTCGACAAGCACGGCGACGGTTCCGTTGCCGTCCTCGGGCAGCCGCAGCGCGGCCGGTAGGGCATGGGCCAAGGGGGCGATCGCGTCGACGAAGCGGAGCCCGCCGATCAGCACACGTCCGTAGGCGGCCAAGGTGTCGAGGTAGCGGGGGAGGTAGGAGTCGTCGGCTTCGGCCAGCTGTTGATGGAGGCCCGCCGCCTGGGCGGCCGGAAGCTCCGCCTCGGACCAGTGCTCCATTTGCGTCAGCAGCTTCACGTGGTTGTCCAGCGCCATCGCCAGGATCGGCAGATACGTGTCCGGCTCGGCGCCGGCCGCCTCCCCGTACAGGGAGATCGCCTCCCGCGCGAACGGCACGGCCTCGTCGAGCCGTCCCTGCTCCCTCAGCCACACAGCATGATTGTTCGACGAAGTGGCCAGCTGCCGCAGGTAGAGGTCCCGGTCGACCGCGAACAACCGTCGCCACAGGACCTGCGTCTCCCCCGAGACGGTCACCGCCTCGTCCGTCCTCCCGAGCCCGGCCAGCAGCACGGCATGGTTGGCGACCGACTGGGCGAGCTGAGGCAGGAAGGCCCCCGGGTTGACCTCGGCCAGCTCCCGGTACAGGTCGATCGCCTCACGCGAGAGCGGCACGGAGTCGTCACCCCGGTCCAGTTCCCTCAAGAGCATGGCGTGGTTGTTGATCGAGGCGGCCAGGCCCGGCAGGTGGGCCGCACGGTTGCCCGTCACCAGTTCCCGGTACAGGTCGATCGATTCCTCCGAGGGGGACTCGGCTTCCTGCCTGCGTCCCAGTGCGGCCAGGACGGTCGCCCGATTGGTCAGCGTCCCCGCGAAACGGGGCAGATGGCCCTGCCGGTTGGCCTCGACCAACCGGCGCCCCAGATCGATGGCCTCCTGCGAGATCGACAATGCCTCGTCGAGTCGTCGAACCTGTCCCAGCAGCGCGCCGTGGTTCTGCAAGGAGGTGAACAGGTCCGTCGCGTGGGCCCCTCGGTCGAGCTCCGCCAGGCGGCGCCGTACGGTGAGAGCCCGTTCGGACATGCGTACGGCCTCGTTGCGCTTTCCCACCGCCGACAGCCACAGGGCGTGGTTGTCCAGGGAGTTCCCCAGACTCTCCGCATGGGCGTCCCAGTCGCCGGCGGCCAGTCCCTCGCACAGGGCCAGCACCTTCTCGGACAGCGCCACCGCTTCCCGCCGCAATCCCACTTCTGCCAGCCGGTTCACATGGTTGCTCATCGTCCTGGCCACATCGGCCGCGTAGGCTCCGGACGCCTCGTCGGAGATGTCCAGCCACAGCTGGGTCGCCAGCTGCGACATCCCCACGGCCTCGCCGCTACGCCCCGACTCGGCCAGCAGGTTCGCGTAGTTGCCCATCGATGTCGCCAGGTCCCGACGATGGACCGGCTCGCTCTCGGCGAGCTCGCGCCAGATCTCCAGCGCCTGCAGATTGGCGTCCAGCGCGTCCGCGTGCAGCCCCGAGTTGCGCAGACGGACCGACAGCGCGCCGTGGATGCGGGCACGCTGGGCCGGGGAGGTGGCATCGGCCAGGTTGTGCTCGGCGAGCTTGGCGGCCAGGGCCGCGATGCCCACGTCCAGATCGGCGTTCCGGTGCTCGGGCACGAGGGCGTCGATGCTCCTCAGCAGCTCCACGTCGATGTCCTCGAGATCGACGAGGGCGGCCAAGGCGGCACCGGTGGCCTCCAGTGCCAGCCGGGGGTGGGCGGTGAGCAGCGGAAACAGCTGCTCCTGGGCGAGGTGCGACCAGCGGCGGGCCGTTTCCACCAGGGTGGTCAGTGCGTGTGCGGTCCATACGGGCACAACGGGTTCGGGTGCCAACAGGCGCGCGGGTGCGCCGTCCGTCCAGGGGTCGGCGGGGAAGTCGTGGTCGTGGCCGGGAGTCAGCAGAGCGACGAAGTCCTCACCCAACCGGTCCGGGTACAGGGGCTGCAACTGCGGCGGCGCCGCCTGCCGATCCGGTCCGCGGGTGCCGCCGGCGGGCGGATAGCAGACCCCGTGGTCCTTGAGGAGCTGTCCGGCGGCCTCCTTGGAATCCACTTCCGCCCGGCCCACGGCGCTCTTGGCGTCGGGGTAGCCCAGGGGGCCGGTGAGCGTGGCGAGGTAGACCATCTGACCCATCGCGTCCGGGGTGGTGGCCAGGGCCTTCTCCCGGGTGGGGGCGTGCATCGCCTCCCAGTGGTCACGCTCGCGGCTCAGCAGCAGCGCCGACACCTGCTGGGGGTCCACCGGTGGATCCTTCGTGCCGCCGTGGCCCAGCACCGCGGCCATGGCGGCCATGTGCACGGTCAGCACCATCCGGTACGCCTCGTGCCCGGCCAGCGCGGCGGGCGGATCGACCCGCTTGGCGTCCGGCACCCCCATCAGATCGGCGAACCTGTCGCGCGCCGAGGTGAACAGGCTCGTACGGGTGATGGCCGGGCCGTCCTCCAACGGCTCCAGTTTCCAGCGGCTGGGCACCAGGCCCACATCGCGTCGGATCCGGCCTTCAAGGCTCTGCCACCACGTTCCCGCGGGGCGGGCCAGCAGGAGCACCCGTACCGGCGCCCCGGTGGCGGCCGCACCGGCCTGCACATCCTTCAACAGCGTCAGCAGATCCGATGTGTCCCAACGTTCGGCGTAGTCCACCGTCACCAGGATCCCCGCCGCGCCCTGCGCGACGGGGCCGGCGAAGACCTCGGGCGCGGAGCGGTCGCGCCGGTGGTGGGCGGCGAGCGCCAGCCACCCCTCCCGCTGCCACAGGCCCGCGACGTGGCCGGCCAGCCGGGTCTTGCCCTGCCCGCCCGCCGCGTGGATCAGGTGGACCCTCGTCGCGTCCGGCGTCGCCGCGTCGCGCCACGCCCGCAGGTCGCGGAGTTCGGCCTCACGCCCCGTGAACGCGATCAGTCCGTCGGCCGCGCGGAGCAGCACGCTCGGCTGCTTCCTGGCCTCCTTCACGGACGGTTCCGAGCCCTGTGTGGGCAGGACGGCGAGCCGGTACGGCTCGTCACCGCCGTACACCACCATGTCCCCGGCGGATTGGTAGATCCGGGCGAACCCGGACGCCGTCGCCTGTTGGCCCGGTCCGCGGCCCTCGGGCGGGGTGCTCACCGTTCGTGGATGTGCTGGTCGCGCCCGGCCTGGTAGACCCTCCCGCGGCCGGACGCCTCCGCCCGCTGGCTCGGTTCGGCCACCGGTGCGTCATCGCCGGACGGACGCGGCGACGGGGCCTGCCCGGCCCCGGGCCTGACGATCCCCCACGCCGCCAGGCCCAGCCCCGCGAGCGCGAGGAAGGCCCCGATGACGCTGGCCAGCTTGTCGGCCTTGTCCAGCCCGACGACCGCGAAGTGGATGCCGAGCCCGGCGGCGGACAGGACCGCTACGGCGAAGCCGACCCACATCCATGTACGGCGTGATCCATCCATGTTCGTCCCCCCACGTCCGAGATCCACCCCTACCGAAGGTATCGCCACGGGTGCCGCCACATCAGCCGTTCAGCACGATTGCCGGGCGCCCACCGGGCCGAGCGGGCCTGGGCCGCATCGCGCGGGCAGGGCAGGGCAGGACACTCGGGCAGCCATCGAATCGAGGTGACGTCGCGTGAATCGGGCGGCACGGCCGCTTCGTGCCTCTGGGCATCCCCTGAGGGGGATCTCGGCCGGAGTTGGGGCCGAACGCCCGGTGCGGCCGCGCGGCGGGCATGAAAAGACCCCAGGTCAGAACGTTTCTTCTGACCTGGGGTGCGGTGGGGCGGGTGGGACTCGAACCCACGGCCGACGGATTATGAGTCCTTTGGGGATCTTGACGGCCCTTGATCATGCGTGCCGATTCTCGACGTTTTCTCAGGTCAGACCGGCGAACCCTCATCATTGGCTACCAGTCTTTGTCGATCCGTTCCTGTCCTTGTGTCCTCACGCCGTCCTCAATGCGTCCGGCGGGACACCTCTCGGGAAGCGGTCCACTCAAAGATCCCAGGCAGTTCCGGCACGCAGAACTCGTGCGCAGCGGATTCCCCTTCCAACGCGTAGAGGCTCCACCCCCGCTTCTGGGGGTGGAGCCTCCTGGCCTGCTCGGCCTCACGTCTCCGTCAGCCTATCTCGGACGCCTCCCGCGCGACCAGACCCCTCAACTCAGCCGTCACTGGGGGCGGCGGCCGCTGTCCGGCGACGGGATTTGCGGGGCCGGGCCGGCGCCTTCTCCGATCCCCCGGCCGCCGCCTTGCGCGTCTTCGCCACGGGCAGCGCGTCAGGCTCGGCTGCGGCCTCTCCGGCTGACGGCGTCACGTCGGCGGGCTCGGCGGGCTCGGCGGGCTCGGCGTAAGGCTCTCGCACCTCCGCCTCGCCGGGCGTATCAGCATGCGGAGGCTCCTCGCCTGTTTCGCTCGGGCGGGCGCGGCTGCTCTGCACCGCGATGGAGTCGGCCAGCGCATTGTTGAAGACGTCTTCCCAGGGGCGGTGACCCACGTAGTGGGGCTTGAACTCAAAGGCGGGCAGGAGGTCGTCGGTGAGTTTCTCGAGAATGAGATCTGCCGGGTCGTCGTCGTCCTCGGTGTCGATGAGGGAGATGGCTGCGTGATAAGTCTGGCCTTCGAGAAGTCGGAGGGTGGGGGGTTCACCTTCACTGGCGGGCTTGGCGTTGCCGATGATCCACATCTGAACGATGGCGCCGCCGAATATGGGGCGGAAGCCGACGGCCCGACCATCGGGGTACTCAATGTGGGCCGCCCCGTTGGCGATGGCGGCGTTGCGAAGGGTGAAGCCAACGCCGAGGGCGTTGCCGACGGTTTCGGCGACCTGCCTTGTGGCTTCGTCGTTGATGAGCACTTCGTTCTCCAAGAGGTCGTGCGCGTGGGGCCCGCCCCGGGGGGGGGCGGGCCCCTGCGGGGTGGGGGTTAGTGCTCGGGGTGCATGTCGGCCTTCTCGCCGAACCAGAAGCCGATGTAGTCGTCGATCTTGGTGGCGAAGTGGCTGGGGGGGACGTTGCAGCCGTAGGCGGTCTCGACGGTGTCGATGGGGCCGCGGTGGGGGTGGATGAGCGTGAGGCGCATGAGGATGTCGCCGTCCCGGTTGGGCGCCAGGTGGGCCTTGACTCGGCGGATGCCGCCGTCGATCGGGGTGATGAGGATGTAGTCGCCGATGATCGCGTAGCGGTTGGCGTGGATCTGGACGGCGACGGCCTGGATGCGGTTCATGGTGTTCCCTCCCTTTCGTTAGTTCTATTCTATAGGCATTCACGGGCGGCACAAGAACGTGCCACAAGAAGTTTCAGCAGGTCAGAGCCCTACGCGGCGCCCGTCAGGATGGCATCCATCCGCCGGACGCGCGCCAGGAACGTGGCCTCCTCCACCATCCGGTCCCGACGCTCGTGCGACTCCCGCCATTCCCTCGACGCGCGGACGTACGGGTTGCCCTCCGTCAGCGTGTTGGCGCACACCACCAGAACGTGCGGCCCGAGGTCCCAGAGGATGGCGTTGACGGCGGCGCCGGCGGCCGCCACGGGGTCGATGTCGGTCATTGCCCACCCGAAGTCGTGGGGGTTCAGCCCCAGCTCGCGCATGTGCTGAGCCGCGGCGCGATACAGCCCGCCGGTGCCGGACGCGGGGTCGTCGAACTTCATCCCAGGGGTCAGCGGCTGATCGGTGATCAGCATGCGCGCCATGAGCTCGCTGAGCTCCGGTGGCGTGTGGATCTCCGCCAGGGCCTCGCGGGCACCGTGGGACCTCATGACGGTGACGACTGCGCCGAGCACGTCCGCATCGCAGCTGCCCCCGAAGTCCGGTGCGGCGCTGGTGAGGTGGAGCATCCCGTGCGTCAGGGCGGCGCGCGCCACCGCGCGGACGGCCTTCATGCGAGTGCGCTCGGGGCGCTCGTCTTCGAGCCATCGATGGAGGGGGGTGGCGCGATCGATGAGGTCTGGGCGCTGAATCCACCACCTTGCCCAGCACTCCCGGAGCGCGGCGAGGAAGTCCTCGTCGTTGAGGTCGAGCCACCAGTGGGCGGCCAGGGGGGCGTCGGGGCCACGCAGCGGCCAGAGGGCGAGGGCGGCGATGACGCCTGCCGGGATCTCGATGCGGCTGCCTCCGTGGGCCCCGTGCCAGGCGGCTTCAACGGCTTCGGCGATGTCGTGCGCAGCGCGATGGGGGTTCCGCTGGAGGGGCAGATAGCGCCGATTCGCCGGACGGGATGCGGGCGGAGCCGACCTTTGGGCCTGATGCGGGCGGCGGGCCTGGTTGCCGATGGTGACGGGGGCGGGCGGAGGGAGCAGGTCGGCGAGCGCGGGACGGAAGCTTGCCGGCGAAGTCGGGGCGGGGGTCTTGCCGGGCTGGTCTTCGCTGAACAGGTCGAGCTGGTTCATGTTGTCTCTCTCGTCAAGGTGAGCGTGGCGGGCGGCAGCCGATCCCGCCTGAGGGTCATTGGCGGTCGAGCGGGCTTCCGTGCGCGACGAACTGCTCCCACATGTGGGTCAACTCGCGAAGGGCGTCCTCCTCGGTGGGGGCGTCGATCGTGGCGACGCCGAGGCCGCCGTCTTCGATCTGGCGAAGTCGGTTGTCGCGGGCGTCATCCCCGGTCGGCGGGCGCTCGACGGTCACGGGGTGGATGGTGTTGCCGTTGGTACGAAAGATGACCCACCAGTGGGGGCGCGGAGGGTAGAGGGCTAGGACCGTGCCGAGGTGAGCGTGAGCCTCGCGTGCGAGGCGGGGTACGGGGTCAGGGCCGGCGAGCTGCAAGGCGAGATCGAGAAGTTGTGGGGCGGCGAAGTAGCGGAGCAGGTCCTGGTGCTGGTTCAGGGGGAGGTTCGCCAGGTCGTCCGGTCGGTCTCGCCAGCTGCGGTCGAGGGCTGCTTCGACGGTGCGCAGGGCGGTCTTCAGGTGCTGCTCGTTTGGCTGGTGGACGAAGAGGAGGAGCGCCATGGCGCCGAGGTGGTGGGCGTGGGTGGGGATGAGGGCGGGTTCGTGCCGCTTCACGTTGTCTCCGGGGTGGATGGGGCCGCCCAACCCGCCCTGACCGTCTATTCTATAGGCAGTCAGGGCAAGGGTGGGCGGCTTGAAGGGCGGGCGCAGGGGCCGTCAGGAGCGTTCGCGGGCTCGAATGCAGGCGTACGCGGTGACGATGAGAATGTCGATACCGATCCAGCCCAGGAGGCCGAGGGCGATCTGCTGGAGGGTCACTGACTACCTTTCGGTGGGGTCGAGCCCCGGGCGGTCGGGCGCGGCAACCCGGGGGCAGGGGGGGTTAGCTGCGGCGGCCGAGGGTGTCGCACAAGGCCTGGAAGACGGCGGCAGCCGCGCGCATCTCATCCGCGAGGTGCGGCCGGTCGGCAATGGGGATGAGGATCGCGATGAGCATGTCGATGACCTCGTCGGCGAACAGGCCCGTCCAGTCGGCCCCGAAGGCGCCGGTCGTGCGCCGGGCCGCTACGGTGAGGACCTCGTCGACGATGTCGAGGAGCCCCTCGATCTCCGGGCGGGTGAGCCGGCCGTCGACCATCAGCTTGGTCTCGATGTCGTAGAGCTCGTAGGTGCCGATCATCGTGCGCACCCCTTCCGATTGCGGAAGGGCTTCCCCCTTCCTCATGCTTCTATTCTATATGCATTCAGTGGGGTGGCAAAGATCGCCCGGCAGAAACTTCACCCCCGGGCAAAACTATTTGCCCAGGCCAGAGGCCCCGAGATCCCGGATGTGGAGGGCGAGCCGGGGTCCGAGCGTCACTTCTCCGATGCGCATGTCCGGGCCTACAAGGCGTGTGTGGTCGTCGTCCTGGATCACGCCCTGGTCCACCAGGCCATCCAGCAGCGCCTTGAAGGTCGGATACCAGTTGGCCGGGTCGCGGCGCCGACGGTCCTGCGGGTGGAACACGCCGATGACATGGACCCGGTCGAGCTTCGGCAGGCCGCGCGAGGCGAAGCGCGCGGCCTGCCGAAGGGCGCGGGTCTTCCGCGCGCGCTCATGGTGGTGCAGCCGGTCGTTGGCGTTCAGCAGGTCCAGGCCCGGCGGGAGGCGGACGAGGAATCGTCGGCCGGGCAGGCCGTCGAACCAGTCCTTCTCGGTGGCCTCCTCACTGCGCGAGTCGGCCGGGGCCTCCTCCTCGGCGGGCGCGTACCCGGTCAGCCTCTGCCTGCCTGTGCGGGTTCGTGCGGTCGCGTGCAGCGACACGGTCAGGATCCCTCGACGGCGCTTGCCGGTGCTGGCGTCGACAACGACGGCGCGGGCGTCACCTTCGGTGTAGCTGACCACGCGCAGCCGGACGTCTCCCAGATCCATCGGGTGGCAGGAGACGAAGATCCGGTCGGGCCAGATGTGGGTCATGATCAGCTCCTTGCTGCTGGAAGTGCACTGTGGGGAAGCGGGGTCCGGCCGCCCCCGCGGGGTGTCTCAGGCGGGTTCGGTGAGCGTGGCGCGTAGCGCGCCGGCGCGGACCAGTCGCAGGGCGAGGGAGCGTTCTGCGCCCTGGGGGTGAGCTGCGTACCCGGCGCAGATGGAGCCGGCGCCCGTGCCGAGGGTGTCGTGGCAGACGATGTGTCCCTCGTTCGCGATGGCGTGGGCGGTGAGTTTGGCGAGGCGGCCGGGCTCCAGGTGCATCAGGTTGCCGGGGCGGAAGATGCACGTGGGGCATCGGTCGCGGCAGATCCGTACCGTTCTGGTTTCCGGGTCGGCGACAGGGTCGACGTGTTCGGTCATCGGTTGCGGGCCTTTCGGTTGGCCGCCCCGGGGCTATCCCGGGGCGGCCGCCGTACTCGTCAGGCAGCGGTGGTAGTCGCTGCTGCGGTGTTGTCCTGGTGGGCGACGGCCTCGATGACGACGCCGGCGTATGTGCCGTAGGTGCGCCGGACGATCGCGTTGGGGTATGCGTTGGAGGGCCTGGTGTGCGAGTCGGGGTTCTCGCTGCCGATGAGGGTCGCCCACCGCTCGTAAATGCCGGTGTCGGGCCGGTCGAAGTAGAGCTGAATGCCGAGGCGGTGGGCGTCGGTGTCGTCGAAGACGGGGCCAAGGTCGATCCGCGGGGCGGGCAGATCGGGGTTGGCCTGGGCGATCAGGGCGATCGCGGCCACCGGGGCCAAGAGATCACGCATGGTGGGGTCGGTCATCGGGGCTCCAGTCAGGATGCTTCGTCGAGGACGAGGGCGAGCTGCTCATGGCGGTTGAGGTGGTCGTCGCACTTGGCGCACATGCGTTCGGCGGCACGCCGGTGGGCGCGGACGCCCTGCTTCTTGCCGCAGGACTGGCGGCTGACGGGCGACAGGAGCTCGCTGTCGTCGGCCCCGTCGACTGCGGTGAGGATCGTTCCGTCGTTCCAGATCCGGCCCCCGCACACGCCGTCGAACGCGGCCTTGGCCGGGTTGACCTGGCGGATGCAGGCGGCACGGAACGGGCAGCGGCCGCAGACGTACAAGAGCGGGTCGCAGATGTCGCGCAGGCCGCTGATGTCCGTCCAGCGGTCTGCGGCGGGCGAGAAGTCGTTGTCGCCAAAGCAGGGGGCGTGAGCAGTCACGTGCGTTTCGGTGGTCTGCCGGGGTCCGGTCACAGGACGGCCTCCAGTTGCTGGCCCAACCACCTGGCGACGTTCACTGAGACGGCGTTCCCGGCCTGCATCGTCTGCTCGGCCAAGTTGCCGTAGACGACGTACTTCTCGGGGAACCGCTGGCCGAGGAGCTGCTCGCGCGGGTTCAACATGCGGAAGTGGCAGTCCTCGACGGCAGGGGCTGTGCGTACGAGGCCAGCGGAGTCGCGGGTGGCGAGGGTGTGGATCGGTTCGGCCGCGGTCTTGACGGCGGCCTTGCGGTAGGGGATGACGAGGGTGTTCCGGGCGATGGCCGGGGCCACGCCTCCGGGCACGACGAGCCCGTGGTGATTGCCCTGGGCGGTGACGGTCGCGAGGGGATCGGTGGCCCGGGACGCCGTGGCGTTGTTGCGGTACTCGATGATGAACGGGTCCACGGTCACCAGGGCCTCACTCTCGCGGGTGAGGCGGGTGCGCAGTGGGACGTCGACAGACGCGGGCTCCGTGTTCCACGATCCGCCGGTAGGAACGAGGAGCGCGTCGCCCTGCTTGACGGTGCGGGTCGGCAGCGGCTGGCGCCCGACGGCGAACGCCCGGTCGCCTCCGTTCTTGCCGTGGACGAGGTTGATGCCGCTCGGCTCGTAGGGGAACTTGGCCAGGCCTGCACGGATGCGGGCCATGGTGGTGTCCGCCAGCGGCTTGCGGCGGTCGCCGATGCGGGTTCCGAGGTCGCCCCAGTTGATGATGTCGCTGGCCGGCCGTACGTACGGCTCGACCATGGCGTGGCCGCACGTTGTGTGGGGGCAGCAGTAGATGTAGTCCCGCCTGTACTTCCCGATGCGCTGGTTCGCGTTGTTCCACGACTGGCGGGCGTGAACCTCTTCGCCGCAGTCCATGCAGAAGGCCAGGGGGCGGGGCTCGACGTCCGGGGCGCGCATGGTCTTGAGGGTGAACACGCAGTACATGCGGTCGCGCCACTGCGGGGCGCGCAGATTCGTTTCGTCCCCCACGTGGGCGCTGGAGACCGAGACGATCTGAGCGCGGTAGCCGAGCTTGTCCATCGTGGCGATCCACTCGGGGAAGAGGATCCAATCGAGGCCGAACTCGACGACGTTCTCCACGATGACGGCCTTGAACCGCTTGGCTTCGGCAGCGCGGACGACGCACCACGCGGTGGCCCAGGTGCGCTCGAAGGCGTCCTTGGGCAGGGAGTTCCAGCCGTCGAGTCCGTCGAGCATGTCGAGCTGTTCGGATTCGCGGCGGCGGCCGCCGGCAGGGCTGATCTCGGTGCAGATGACGGAAGCCCACAGCACGTCGGCGCGGGGCAGGTACTTCATGGGGAAGCCGGTGATGTCGATGCAGGCGTGGTCGGCGTTGGGGTGGTTGGCGGCGTGGCTGTCGATGGCGAGCTGCCAGTGGTTGACGCCGAGGACGAGCTCGTGTCCGGCTTCGGTGAGGCCGGTACTGCTGCCGCCAGCGCCGCACAGGAGGTCTATGACGCGGTTCACGGTGGTGGTGCTCCAAGAGGTCTGCCGGGGCCCCGCCCCGGCTGGGTTGCCGGGGCGGGGCGGGGTGAGGCGGGTTAGAGGTCAGAGGGTGCGCAGGCCGCCTGCGGCTTGGGCGACGCGGAGGAAGGAAATCCAGCGGGCCCAGGTCTGGTCGCCGAAGGGCAGCTCGGCGCAGTCGTAGTTGGGGTGCGCCTCGTAGCGGGCCAGGGCGGCGGCGATCTCGTCCGGTGTGGTCCAGAACCCGTCGTTGAAGCGGAGCTTGTACGCGGGGATGCCTTCGGGATGTTCGTCGGTGGCTTCCCGGACGCCCTGGTAGGCGGCCACGAATGCGTCCCTGGCCTTCGTGCGCTCCTCGGTGAGGTTGGCCGTGCTGGAGAGTTCGGCGGGCTCCACGCCGTACTCCTCAAGGGTGGGCCACTGCGGGCGGTCCTTCTCGACCGTCATGCCGAAGTGGGCCATGGTGTCGATGACGCTCGCGCCCTGAAACCCGGACAAGTAGAGCGAATCGTTGGGGCCCGCCCCACGGATTGCGCGGTTCTCACCCACGATGAAGAAGTCGTAGCTCACGTGCTGTCTCCAAGAGGTCTGGGGCCCGGCCGCTCAGGCAGCGGCCGGGCTGGGGTGTCAGAGCGCGGCGGCGCGGATCAGGTCGAGGCGGTAGCGGGCCGTGCCGCTGTCGTCGCTGAGGAGTTCGCAGAGCGGAGCCCAGGTGTCGCGGTTGGCGTTGTCGAGTTCGCACGCCCAGGCGTCGAGGTGGTACTCGGCCCCAGGTTCTTCGAACTCCCGGCGGGTGCCGTCGCCGACCCAGTAGGCGCCGGTGGTCCTGACCGTCCCGTCAGCGGTGGCGTGAAGTTCAAGGCCGACGGCATCGAAGGCGGCGGGGTACTCGTGGTCGGTGAGGATGTCGCGCACGGTTGCCGCGAGCAGCAGGCACATGATGCGGGCGATGTCGTCCGCCTGAGCATCTGGGGCCTCGGCGCGATCGAGTGCCTGGGCGAGGTGACGGTCATCGGGGAGCTGGTAGCTCTCTCCGGTGTTCTGCGTCATCAGGGTCTCCAAGAGGTCTGTGGTGCCCGGCCGCCGCATTGGCGGCCGGGCGGGGGTGTTACTTGTGGGCGGCGTGCATGCGGTGCTGTCCGCCGCAGGTCATGCAGCGCGGGGCGCGGGTGCGGGCCTCGTAGCGGAACTCCTGCGCGACGAGCACGGCGAGCCCGGCGGCGATGCCGCACGCGAAGGCGAGGAGCCAGGTCACGGCTGCCTCCCGTCGCGGACGTCGCACGGTCCGAGGAGCTGCGCCATGGCGACCATCACGCCCGTGGTGTCACCGGTCTGGCGCGCGTTCTCGAGCGCGGCCTCGACCTGTTCGCGCTGCTCCGGCGTCTGGGGGTGGGCGAAGATGTGGTTGCAGGAGGGTTCGGGGCTCTGGGCCTGCGGGTCGCTCATGCCGCACGCTCCGCGTTCCAACCCGCGAGCGTGACGGCCACGGTGACGACCGCCCCGTCGTGGACCCAGACGGACAGCGGCCACTCGTTGCCGCCCTGCTGGTGAAGGGGACGCCACCCCATCAGCCGGAGCATGGCCACTTCCCGGCCGTAGCGGGCGACGGCGTCCAGGGAGCGCGGGAAGCAGTCGCAGATGTGCTCCACGGCGGAGAAGTCGCTGCGGAGGCCGGAGATGCTGACGGCCTTGACCGGGGCGAACTGGAGTCCGAGGCCACGGCGGGCGACGAACGCGGTGATCGCGTTGAACAGCGCCACGTGGTCGTTGCCGTTGGCGGCCTGCGGGCCTGCCTCGGTGGAGTCGTAGATGACTTCCCGGATCGTCGGGGTGTGATCGCTCAGGCGCTGCACGTGCCAGCCCTGCACCTGGTTCGGGTCTGTGGGCAGCGTGTCGTCCGACGTAATGAGCAGGTAGCTGTAGTCGGCCAGTTCGGCTGTGATGCCGTACATCCCGCCGCACATCTCGACGTCAGCGACGAGCGGCATGCGGCGGAGCGGGGTGATGACCGGCTCGTAGGCGTCCCACAGAGCCCGCCAGAGGGGGTCGGTGGTGTTGCCGTGTTCCGGCATCGGGGCGAGCTGGTAAGCCTCGCGGTTCATGATCTCTCCAAGAGGTCGATGATGGCCAACAGTACAGAGTTGGGATCTATCTTCGAAGGCGATTCAAGGCACCTTCACGGAACCGAACCCCTCCCCTGCTTCTTCTATTTTATATGCATCCGTGGGGGTGTCCACATTCCTGCGGGACTTTCGTCCCCCGGTCGAGCTCTTTTCCCGGGCCGCGTCCTTCCAGTTCCGGACCGCCCTTTTGGCCGCACTCTGCGCCTCCAGCACCGCCCCGGCCCCGAGGTCGGCGATACGCCGACGCTCGTCCGCGTCCCGGTGCCACTGCTCCCAGTGGTCGCCGTTGGCCTGCCGCGCGGCGTCGCGCTCCCGGGCTTGCTGTCGTTTGCTCTCCGCGCGCGGGTTGGTGCCACAAGCGCGGCAGGAGGAAGCGGGCTTGCCCGCGTGCTTGGAGCATCCCGACTCCTGTGGCGCGGCCTGCTGGTCGGTTGCTCCGGCCTCGCCGGAAGGCTCCCCTGCGGCGGCAGCCGTGGGGGTAGGGGGGAAAGGAAGAACAGAGGAAGAACCAAGGAAGGAAGGGGTTCCACCAATGGAACCGACAGGGTTCCCCGCTTGGAACTCCCCGGGTTCCACCGGTGGAACCTGACCCTTGCCCCCTCCAGGGTTCCCCTCGTGGAACCCACCCCTTGGAGGCTTCTCCTGCGGGGCCTGCGCTTTGCTTTTCACTCGGTCCTCGACGTCCCGGGCGGTCATCGCCGGCCTGGCCGGAGCTGCCCGCTCGACACCCGTCCGCGCCTTCGCGGCGTTCTTCGGTGCGGCCCGCTGCGCCTCCAGGCGCGCCTTGAGGTCGGCGGTGCTGGGGATCGGCGGGATGCCGTTCGGGAAGACCTTGTAGACCGCAGCCCGCCCCGCCTTGCCCGTCTGCACACGCTCCACGAGGCCCTTGGCGACAAGCTCGGTCACCAAGGTGATGGCCCGCTTCTCGTTGACGCCGACCCACGCGGCCAGTCGCGCCAGGCCCGGACGGGCCATCCGGGTCTCGTCATCGGCGGAGTCGGCGAGCTTCTGCAGTGCGAGCTTCTGGCTCTGGGTGATCACTTCCTTCGGCAAGTAGCTGGCAACGACCATCAGTTGGATAGACACGGGGCCCCTCGGAGGCGGTGTTTCTGGCAGGACAGGGGGCCCCGCCACCGCAGCAGTTGCGGTGGCGGGGCTGGAAGGCGGTCGGGGCCTCGGCTACCGCTGAACGGCGGTGACCCGTATGGCGCGATTCGTTTTCTTCGCGGCCGTCCGCATGGGAATCGCGACCCCGGCTTCCTTCATCACGGCCTCCATGCGCTGAAAGTCAACGCCGGACTTCTCGGGGACCGGGACGCCGAGGACGTCGAACGTGTCGATCATGGCCTCGCGGTCGACTTCCTGGACCGTGTTGCCCCCGGTCCACCTCAGCTGGTTCGGGCCGTAGATGCCCGCCGGCGAGTCGTCGAGCTTGGCACGGGCCTTCTTCTTCACCCGCTGACCCTCGGCCTCCATCTCGTGCCCGCGTACGTACTCCGTCAGCGCCGTCTCGCGGTCCGCGTCGTCGTGAACGAGAACCGTTTGCACGGCCGCTCCGGGGGTCTTGGGCTCACCCCAGCAGGGCGTCCGGAAGGGGCAGTTGTCGCAAATGGCGTCCAGCCCCGGCCCGTCGAATGACCGGGTCGACTCCTCGGGGCTCTCGTAGTCCATGACGCGCTGCACCCACCACCGTGCGCGGGTGGCTTCGGCCTTGTCGAAGGGGAACTCCTGGACGTACTCCGTTCCGTTGTCCCGGTTGACGAAGCGGAAGCGGATGCGGCCGACGTCGATCGGGCCGAGCCTGGCCAACGGCCTCTGCCCGTGGATGTCCGACCAGCCCACCGTGCGCAGGAGGTCGGCGTACAGGTAAGCCTGGCGGATCTCGGCCGCGGTGGCGCCGTAGCGGAGCACCCGGTCCCACAAGAAGGTGCTCTTCGTCTTGATGTCCTCGACGGTGACCACGTCAGCTGGCGCCGTAGGCCGCAGACGCTTGGGCAGTCGCGCGGCGGTCGCCGCGTCGAGGTGGACGGCGTCGACGTGGCCCCGGATGCTGTCGTCGGCCACCGCCGTCTCCACCAGCCAGCCGTACTCCCGCCGAGCCGATCCGAGGAGTCCCTCGTGCAGGTACGTGCCCAGGATCGCGGCTCGCTTGTCGGAGGTGTCCGTACGGTCGGCGCCCGACAGGATGTATGCGGCTCGGCGCTCGCAGACGGTGTCGGAAGCCCCAAGCTGACGCTGGAGCGACCGGGGGCGCCGCGCGTCCTGGCTGTGCGCCGCGGGCCACAGAGACGGGCTGCTCACCGGCTGAGCGGTCATCAGGCCGCCTCCCCTTCGGTCGCGCCGTCGACGCTCTTGGCGCGCTCGGCGGCTGCGCGCAGCTTTGCGGCGACGTCGTCGCCCAGCGCCTCGTCCATGTCGTCGCGGGGGTTCTCGATCTGCACGAGCCGGTCGCTGATGGCCGCCTGTACGGTCGATGCCTCCTGCCTGGTGAGGCCCGAGATGTCGGGCCGCGTCTCGCGCCACAGCTTGGCGAGGGCTTCCTTGGCTGTGGCCTCCTCGACGCGCTTGAGCCACGGCGGCAACCTGTCACCGGCGAGCACGGGCATGACGCGCGGCTGTGACTTCGCTGAGCAGCCCAGCCGGTTGAAGACCAGGTCCTCGATGGAGAAGTCAGGCAGTCGCAGCGGGCGGCGCTTCTCGACTCGGAGGCGCAGTGACCTCGCCTTGATGATGTGCGGGTCTTCGTCACGCTTCATGCGCACCCACACGGTGGAGTCGAAGCCCAAGTCCTTGTGGCCGGAGACCTTCCATTCCTTGCGGTTCGGGACGGGGTTGCCGTTGTCGTCTACGGCGGAGACTTCCTTGCCGCGAGCTAGCACGATCGCGATTCCGGGAAGGGTCTGGAGGAGGTGCATGACCCTGGACCAGCGGTCCACTGCGTCGTTCCACAGGTTCATGGGGATGTCGACGCCTGCGTCGGGGTCCGAGGCGAGCACGAGCTTGTTCTTCCGCGTCCGCCTGGCCCTTTCCTGGGTCCAGTTGGTGAGCATCCGCCATAGTGCGGATCCGGAGTCGATGACGAGGACCACGGGCGGCTCACCGGCTTCGGCAGCGCGGCATGCCTCGGCGTGGACGGCCTCCACCTGCTCCAGGATGTCGCGGTAGCTGCCGTCGTGGTCGATGACGAGGTAGTCGGCGCCGTCGATGGCGGCGTACTCGTCGGACGATCCTTCGGACAGGTCAATCCAGTAGGTCTGCCCGGTGAGTGGGGAGGCGGAGAACTGGGCGGCGGCGTAGGACTTGCCGCTCCCTTCCTCACCCTCGATAAGAACCAGCGGGTACGGGACCTGGCCGGTCGGCTTGCGGGTCTTGAGTTTGGGGGACGCCGGTCGCACCGGCACCTGCTGCTGGGACACGTCTCTCCAAGAGGTCGTGGTGGTCAGGCAGCGCGCAGCGCGCGGGTCTCGAAGAGGTCCGCCCAGTCGGGGCGGGCGCCGATGAGTTCGCGCACGTAGCGGCTGCGGAAGTCGTTGTTCAGCCGGAACTCATCGCCTCGCGTTGCTTCGCCGTAGCGGTAGCGCAGAAGTTCGAAGAGCATTCCGATGCCGATGCGCTGGAATCCCTTGCCGATCGCGTCTTGGACGAGGTTCTCCAGGTGACGCATCACCCAGGGGTTCAAGGCGTGGAAGGCCTCGAATCGCTGCTGGATGGTGAGATCGCGGACGGATTCCGGGAGGCGCACGGGCTGGATGTCGTCCAGGCCGAACAGAGTGGGCTGCTCAAGCGGCATGATCCCCCCTCGGGATACGAAACCAACGGTTCAGTGTTGGAATCTATCTTTCGATGTGGGGTCATGTCGATCACGAACAGCTCCGACAGGTGCTGGCGGGTCTCGCATGCACGCCTCCATGGCGATCGATTCGCGACTCATGATGCCGCTCGAATGCGACAACATACCGCTATTCTATAGGCAATTGGGGGTAGAAACAAGAACCGACCACCCCAAATAGTGCCTATTCGGCGCCCTTTGCAGCCCCCGGGCCACGGGGGATGATCCTCGATCCGTGGCCGTCGTACGTACCTGCCAGGAGCGCGTCACGGACGCTCTCGTTGATCGTCCACCCGCCACCGCGGGCACTCGCCTTGAGCGCCGGCGCGTCCTCAAGGAGAGGTTCAAGGAGCCAGATCGGCGAGCCCGACAGGGTGTAGTCCGCAGGCCGGAGTCGCCCCGTCTTCGCCGCGTTGCGCACGCCTGCGCTGTCCGACAGCCCGAACAGCACGGCGATCTCCGACTGTCCGACCAGCGCGGGAAGGTCTTCGACGCGAGACTCCCAGTACCCCGGCTTCTGCTCCTGCACGATCCGCTCAAGGACGGCTTCGTCCAGCTGCTTCGGCCGGGGAGTAGTCGTGCCGTACCGCTTCGCGAAGTCGAGCAGCCAGTACGGCGAACCCGAGACGATCCGCGCATACTCGTAGTCGAGCCGCTTGTCGCGGCTGATCCACTGGCTGACCTGGAGCGGGCGCACTCCGTATAGCGCCGCGAACTCCTTGACCCCCACCAGGTACGGCTTGCCGTCCGCCGATCGTCCCACCACTGCCACTCCTCACCCACGCCGACTCTGCATATAGATTGTATCCACGGCGTCGGGGGGTCCAGGCGCGGCGGTCAGCTTGGTATGGTGGTGGTTCCAAGAGGTCGAGGGCCCCCGCCGTGAGGCGGGGGCCCTCTTCCATGTCCGAAGCCGAATCAGACGGCCGGCGTCGCCTCCGGAGTGTCGCACTTCGGCGGTCGCGCGTAGCCCAGGAGCCAGCCGAACCGCGGAGAGACGTGCTCCTCGGCAAGTCGGAACAGCCCGTAGTAGGCGAAGATGACGGCGGGGGTCAGGACCCCGGTGACCGCGTCGGCGGGCAGGTCCAGGCCGACCTTCAGCGCCGTGGCGACGAGCCAGCCGACGGCCGCCGGAACGCCGGTGCGGATCAGGGATGCGTACAGGTTCAAGGCTGCTCCTCGAATTCGGGGTCGGTCAGGCGAAGAGGCGTCGCCAGGTCTCGGGGCCGGGGAAGCCGTCGGCGTCGTCGCCGCTCCACCCCTGGGCCCGCTGGAAGGCTGCGGTGTTGAGCCGGTCAGCCTCACCCCACTCGGGGCTCGGGCCCACTCGGTAGTGCGCGCCGAAGCCGCGCTTCACGAGCTGCTGGCCCAGGTGCAGGATGTGCTCGTTGGACTTCCCCGGGCCAAAGGCGTTGCGGCCAGGGAATCCCGGTGCTCCACCCCCCTGCGGGGGCTTGGCGCCGGTGGGCGGCCTGCTTCCGGAGTCGGCCAGGATCTCCGCCACCCGGGAACGGAAGTCATCCATGGAGAAGCTGGGATCGACCTTGCCGGGCTGCCATTCCTTGTGGCCGATCACAGAGGCCGCCGCCCACCCGTGCGCCCGACACAGGGCGGCAGCCCACTGTGCGGCCGCCTCGACCTGCTCCGGCGGCCACGGGTCCTCGCCGTCACCGAGATTGATGAGCTCCGCGCCGTAGAAGTATCGGTTGCCGTCCACGTCGGCCTCGTTATCGCTCGGCAGAGCCGATTCGGCCTTTACGGCGGCCAAGACATCGCTGTCGCCGCTGCCGGCGTGGTTGGTTCGGCCGTGGCCGACCAGGTGGATCACTCCCGCCTTGTCGATGACGGTGTGGCAGAGCGGTCCCGGCAACTCGTCGTACCCGTCGTAGCAGAGCTCGACGGAGTACGCGGTGCCCGTGCTGACGGTGTGGTGGATCACGACGCCATGAACGGGACCGAAGGGCCCGCGGTGGTTCCTGTTGTGGTTCCGCCAGTCGCCCACTTCCTCGACAGTGAGACCGGCGGCATTGAGCGCGGACAGAACTCGGTCCGCGGTGAGCGGTGTTGCCATCAGGCGCTTTCCCGAACTCCCCCGCGCCGGGATGGATGTTAGACGTTCAGCTTGGCCAGCAGTACAGCCACGAGGAGAGCCACTACAACGGGCGCGACGAGGGCGGAGAGGGCCAGGCGCCGGTTGGTTCGGGTGTCGGCCGCCTCACGTTCGCGCTGTTCCCGAAGCTCGTCAAGATCACCTTCGAGGGTGCCGATCCGCTGCTCGACAGCCCTCTGGTCCGCGGCGTACACGTCCTTGGTGACCATCTGCTCCAGCCGGCTGGCCAGGGCGGCGAAATCGGCGCGCAGATCGTCACGCAGCTGCTGGACCGCGCGCAGCAGCTCCCAGGGCGTGGGATCTTGGTTCGGGCCGGTCACGGTGCTCCCCAGTCAGTCGGCCCCACGCCCTTGGTCATTCTACGGCCGTCCGTGATCGGGTTGGTTATGCCAGCCCAACGCCCCAATCCGAAGTACTAGTAGTTGCCCACAACTCGGGGAGCACATAGCACTCAGGAGGGGAGCCCAGCAGCCAGCCGTACGGCGGGCCCGAAGTTCGGTATGGTGCTGCGCCAACGAAGGGCACTGGGGGCTGGGATGGGATCTAGACGACGGCTGCAGAACCAGCGTTTCGGTTGGCGTGCCGGAACACTGTTCACTGCCTTCGTTCTTTTCGTGGCCATGGAGACGGCATCAGGCCTGTTTCCTGACCTTGTGAAGGCCGTCGTAGGGGAGAAACCCCGGTGGTTGACGGCGGCGTGCGTAGGCGCCCTCATCGTTGCGGCGGTTGGCCTCTACATCCGCCACCTGCGAACGCAGCTGGAGAGTCAGGATCCGGCGGAAGTAAGCGAAGAGCGGTTGGAGCGCGAGCGAGGGGCGCTCGTGCATCGAGTGCATCACACCTGGTCTCGTGATCTTGGGCTTCGCTGGAACGACACTGCCCGCCTGGAGCTCGGCCTCGAGGACTCTCCATCAGCTGTGCATGACCCTTGGGGGGAGCGGCACCTCACAACCGAGGCAGGCATCCCACTCCCATCTGGATCCTCACTGCGGACTGCCTATGACCAGCACAATCGGCAACTACTGGTTCTCGGCGCCCCAGGGGCGGGAAAGACCGTACATATGCTGGAACTGGTGGCCTCGCTCATCGAGGACGCACAATCCGACACCGAGGCACCGGTGCCCGTTTTCCTGCTCTTGACGAACTGGCGCGGCGGATCCCTCGAGCAGTGGCTAATTACAGAACTGCAGCGCCGCTACCGCACGCCGTCAGATGTCACGCGCGCAATGCTGACAGCAGGGAAATTTTGCCTAATTCTCGACGGCCTCGACGAGGTAGACCCAAAGCAACAAGACGAATGCGTCTCTCGAATCAACGACTTCATTTCAGCAGACGGCCACTCACATTGCCCCATCGCCATTTCCTGCCGCATCAGCGACTATCAGCAGATGAAGCAGAAAATCACCGTCAACGGAGCGGTGACGGTTCAGCCTCTGCCCATCCAAGCAGTACACGCGTTTCTCAATAGTGCGGGAGCGCAGGCCCAGGGACTCCGTTCCGCAGCAGCGGCGGACCCCGACCTGGCCCGCCTGCTCACCACACCTCTCATGTTGAGCATCGCTGTTCTTGCGTACGCCGGCGCCACGGAGGAGGCGGTCCACAGTACCGGGACGATCACTGAACGGAGGGGACTCGTATTCGACGCTTTCCTGAAACGCATGATCACGAGAGACCGCACGTTGCGTGGAGATCGAGTGAATGGCCGCTTCAGCGCCGTGGAGACTGAAAGCCGCCTACACGCCATGGCCAGCCAGATGGACAGATATCAGGTCACGGTGATCTACCCGAAAGACCCACTCCGAATCATCGCCCAATCAACCATATTGGATGGATTTAACGGACATCCCGTCGATCGAGCCTTTTATAAAATTATGATCACCGTCACGCGCACTCTTACACGTCTCCCCACGTACAGACTTGCCACGCTGGTATCGAATCCCTTCAATAGGATTCTCTACCCGTATCTCCGCAGGGAATTCGTCGACTATTCCTGCGAGCGTGCTCTCTTGCAGCGTAAGGGCGATGGAGTGGCTTTTATTCACAAGACTTTCCAGGACCACCTCGCCCAGAGGGCATCTACATGAGCGAGAACCCTTAGTCTCGCCCATGCACGCCGAACAACAGACAGCTACAAATCCGGATGCTTGCTACTTCACGTAGGTGACCTTCAGCTGGGGCGGATGCGCCTCGCCCACGCCCTCGGCCCGCCCGTAGTAGTCCAGCGAACTGTTCGCGGAATCCAGTGCCACACCCCTCCAGCTCGTCGAATCAAAGATGGAGCTGATGTCGATCCACTTGCCGACGTTTTTGCCCCAGTCAATCGTCCGCGAGTCACCGTCGCAGCTGAAGGTCCCCGGCCTCGACCCGTGGCCGTGCGCCTTGATCACTGCCTTTCCGCCGGCGTTGTAGTACCAGTGTGCGTAGTACAGGTACAGCTCGACCGACTGAATCGAGGCTCCCTCCAGATCCGATGCCAAGGACGACGGGAAGCCGATCAGAGCGGCCTGCACCCCGTTGTTGCTGGAGTAGTACCCCTGAATGCACTGGGAACCGTAGTACGAGTTGTACGCGCCCCGGTTGGCGTAACTGCCCGACCATGCAGCCGTGTAGGTCCGCTCGTACTGCTGTTTGGGAGGGGTGGCCACGCCGCCACCGGTGTTGTAAACGCCCGTGTCAGGGATAGCCGGCCCTATGTCCTCCACGTACATGTGGGCTGGCTGCTCGCTCTTACCGAACAGCGTCACGGTGGTTCCGCCTGGTGCCCACTGGGCGTGGAATGTCGACAGGATCCGATGCAAACCGGGCCCGAGGCTTGCTCCGGACCTGATTAGCTCGACCCGCACCGACCGCCAGGTAAGGCCGTTGATCGAGAAGACACGATTCTGAATGACGGGACTACTGACGGTGGGAGTGGATGCACCGCCATCGCGGAGGGTTACGTGGACCTCTCCTGTCTCGGAGGACGCGGTCACGTAGCAATCCACCACGATGCGGTACATCCGGGTCACGTCTGACTGGAAGGCCAGCTCGACGAACCCCATCTCGTTGGCGCTGCCGGTGACCGCGCTGTACTGGCGGCTGATGGCGACCAGACCGCGGGGAGACTCGGCGAGGCGCGAGTCGAGCCGGATGCCCCCGACGGTGAGCCCGCCGGCGACGGAAACATCGTTGAAGCCCCCGTTACCCCTCTCGTCGATCGTCGCGACCGCCCCACCATTAGGGCCCGACAGAGTAAGGAAATTGGCCCGGCCTGTGACCAGACTGACGCGTTCGTCGCCTCCCTCGTCGAAGAGGACGAGGCCAGCCGGGGAGAGTTCGGCCCGTGTTCCGCTCGGCTGGGAGCCGATCACGATGCGGCAGGTCGAGTTGTCGAAGAGGACCGACCCAGCCTTGCCGTCGTCGGCAGCCAGCTTGATCCGCCCCAGCACGGTCTGGGCGGGAGCTGCCGTCTCCGGTGCTCCGGACATCGTCTTCCAGTTGGACCCTGCCGCGGCGCTGCCGCTGGTGATCCGGCTGTAGGCGAGGACAGCTCCAGCGGCGTCTTCCCAGCGGACGTAGACGTTCGCCCGTGTCCCCACCCAGTCGGTCGAGAGCTGGTAGTCGGCGGAGAGCCAGACGCGCTGGCCAGGCATAGCGGGGAACGTGCCGAGCGTGATGGTCTTATCGACCGGCGTTGCTGAGGTGCAGTCCACACGCAGGGCTTTGGGGCTGTCCCGGCCTGGAGCGACAACGGTCCAGTCGGTGGCGAGACGGCCTGTGGTTACGGCTCCCTCGAAGCTGGGGTCAGAGATCAGGTTGCCGTCCACACCGATGGCCAAATGGGTTGCGTTGAGGGTGCCAGCGGCGACATGCCGAGCGGCGAGAAAGTTGGTGGCCATCTCGGCTCCCGTGAGCGAGAGCGCCTTGACCTCGCGAGCAGTCAAGGTCTTGGCCGCGACCTTGGAGGCTACGACAGAACCTGCCGCGAGCTCGGGTGTGCCGATGGAGTCGGCCAGGACCATGCCGGCGCCGATGACTGTGCGGACCTCGGCGTTGTCGAAGTCTGCGGTCCCGGTGGTCGCCTCATGGTTCTTGATCCAGACGGCCGCTTTGGCCGCCCCTGCTGGGGCCTGCACCTGGCGGTTGGCCCTCGCCCACGGGGCTCCTGGTGCCGGGGTCACCGCGAGGATGCCGTAGCTCAGGGTGCCGCCTTGGGCGTCCTGCCACTCCATGAAGAGCCGGATGGAGTCACCGGTCCAGTCCGTCGACACTCGGTAGTCAACGGCGAGGAAGAAGCGGTCACCGGGAGAGACTGCGAGTTCCGTGATCCTCAGAGCCCTCCCTGTGCTGGGGGGAGGTCCCTTCGGCCCCGCCTGCAGGGCTCGTGCGGAGTTGTTGCCGGTGGCCAGGCTC
Organism: Streptomyces sp. BF23-19; assembly: GCF_041106355.1. Lineage (NCBI taxonomy): Bacteria > Bacillati > Actinomycetota > Actinomycetes > Kitasatosporales > Streptomycetaceae > Streptomyces > Streptomyces sp. BF23-19. Next base: position 26,451 of record NZ_JBGBPT010000029.1, read on the forward strand.
CATCCGGTCTTGCCGGTGAGGTTCTGATCGGTGTACGGCCCCTCGAATCCCGGGTCGGGCAGGAGGTTGCCCGCTCCGATACCGAGCTGGGTGTGGCCCACGGCGCCCACCTGGAGGTGCATCCGACCCACGGCCTCTTCGGCCAACGCGGTTTCGGTGATGATCCCGTCGAGGACCTCTTGGGCCACCACAGCCGCGGGACCCATCGGTCCTGCCTGCGGCGACGGGTCAGAGGCTGTGCCGGATGTGGTGCGCGCCATCAGCCTGAAGTACATCGGGGTGCTTGCTGCAACGAAGAGCGTGCCACCCCGCGGGGATTCGATCGTCGCGCGGAGGGTGGTCTCGCTGATGATGAAGCCGTCCGTGGCGCCGATGTGAATCTCGACGCGGGAGAAGTCGAGGGGCGGCGCGACCTCCTCGAGGAATGTCCCGTCCCAGGTGACCGAAATGCCGCCGAGGACGGAAGCGACGTACGGGCGCGACGGCTGGGGCGGCTGCGGTCCGTTGACGGCGACGACGCCGGAGGTGCCGTCTGCCTGCTGCCCGATGACGGCGCGGAGCGAGCCGCTGTCGTCGTAGACCTCGATTGCCGCGTTTTCGATGGAGGAGTGGCCGAGGCGGCTCGACCGCTGAAGGGCGGCGATCTGTCGCTCTAGGGCGGCCAGGCGGCTGCCGATGTCGATGTTGCTCATGAGATTGCCTCCCCGTAGTGGAAGGAGTCCGCGCGGGCCAGGAGCACGGTGACGGTCTCGCCGTCGGCCCCACCGGTCCGTACGCTCCATCCGACGATCCGCATCCAGCTGGCGAAGTCGATCCAGTCGTTGCTGACCGTGGTGAACACGTCGTCTCCGACCTGGAAACTGCCGAGCGGGGCGGCGGGATGGTCGGGGCGGATGCTGATCTGCTCGACGGTGCCGCGCAGCTGTCGGCGGGTGCGTTCCGCCGTGGCGCGTCGGGCGAGGACGTCGGTTCCCTTCACGTCCGGCAGGGCGAGGACCGTCTCCATGCGCAGGCGGCCGTCGCGGACAGAGTCGACGTGCCGGCGCTTCGAGCGGCCCTCACCGGCGCCGGTCGCGATGACCGTCTGTGCGAATTCGTCGGCTGAGCGCGGGACGGCCGGGGAGTTCAGGATGTTCACTCCGCTGGTGAAGCTGATGTCCGTGCGCCGTGCGCCCAGACGCGGGTATCCGAGTCGTAGCCGCCGCCGGATGCTCCCGTCGATTCCCCACTGGGTGTCGCACGTGTAGTCCGGGGAGTCGACGGCTGCAACCAGGTCGTCCACAGCGTCGCCGAGAACGGGCTCCTCCCACCACGCTGACTTCAGCGGGTCGGTGGGCGTGCCGACTTTCGCGGTCGACACCGTGCCATCGACTACGACGCCGAGGTCCCCATCGGGGAGGGATTGCGCATACGCCCAGACGTCACGGATCACCTGGCAGGGGTCCGCGTAGACGTACGGGCCCCGTCCGTCGTACTCGCCGTGGATGTCGTGTCGCCGCTGGAGGTAGCTGGACCAGCTGGCGGCTTCGAGGGAGATGGCGCGGTCTTCCGGTGTGACCTGCCACAGGACTCCTCCCCACCGCAGGTGGCCCTCCCGCTCCACGTACAACAGCGTGTTGCCTTCGTCCAAGACGTCCGGTCGCGAACGCCCGAACCGTGGGGCGAGCGAGGCCGTGAGAGCTCCCGGCCCATTCAGTTCGGGGCCGTACTCGACATCAGTGAGCGGAAGGTCCGGATCGAGAATCTCGCCAGTGAGTGCGTGCTGCGCGATGTAGCGGTAGCCGGTGCGCGTCACAGCACCCCCTCGACGAACTCCACGTCGAAGACGCAGTTCGAGCCGCCGTTGACATCCAGGGCGAAGACGGATCCGGGCATCGGGTTGGTCTGGATGCTGAGGGTTTGGGTGGTGCCGCGAAGGGCGGGGGTGATCTGCGGGGTGTCTCCGAGCATGATGTTCTCGCGGGACCATCCGGTGACGGCGTCGTCGTCCATGGTGATCTCGGCTCCGAAGAGGGACCCGAACTTGTGCCTGAGGCGGGTGTAGGGGTTGCCGGAGAAACGCACGCCGAGCTGGGTGACGATGTTTGCCGTGACAGCCCAGGACGGCACGTCGACCTGGACGCGGGCTTCGGTGGGCCAGTCGCTCCACGTGTCCGGTGTGGCTGGCGACTGGTTGTAGGGGAAGCCTCTGATCATCTGGATGCGGCGCTCCCGGCGAGGGTTGGCGATGCGGCGCAGGTCGGTGATCATCGCCGCGGTGATGGTGCCGGTATTGGCCGGAAGGTTGATGCGGGCCAACGGGATCGCCGAGAAGCCCGGGGGCGGGGTCGTCGCCGTGGCGGAGACACCGGGGATCACTTCGAAGGCGACGATCCTGTCCTTCGCCGGGTTTCGGGTGCCCTCGTACTCCGGGTCGAGCACCCGCATCACGACCATGTCGGCGCGTGGGGTGCCTCCGGTGGGGGCGACCGGAACGGATTCCGTGCCGATGTTGTAGGCGGTGTAGTGGCCTTGCCAGGGCACCGCCCGGCCACGGATGACGCCTGAGCCATCGCCGACGAGGACTCCGCCGGCCGGAACGGTCAACGGCATGACCTTCAGGTCACTGCCCTCTGTGACGCCCTCGGCGCCCCGGGCGAGGTCGCGGATCATCATGCGGAAGCTCTGGGCACTGTGGGTGCCGCCGTTGGTAAGAAGGGGGACGGGGGTGAGGGTCACGGAAACTCCCGATCAGAGCGTGGGCCACGCCGGCCGCCAGGTGACGGTCAGCTGAGCGCGGTTCGTGGGGTCGACGGCCTGCCAGCGCAGCTCGCTACGACCGGGCAGGAGGTTGAAGGTGTCGATGCGTGATCGTGGGGCGAGGTTCACGCTGCCGCCGTTGCGGCGCAGGACGGACCGCCAGGTGGGGCGGGTGTCGATCTCGATCCAGTCGCCGGCGTCGATCGTGGTGTTCAGCTGAAGGACGCGCCCGGTCTGGACATGCGTGATGGACGGGTTGGCACAGGGGCCGGTGATCCGGAGTACGGGCCAGGCCGGAGCTTTCCCCTCGACGTTGATCCACCCAGGTCGGCGGTTCGCGTCTGGGCCAGGGTTGACGACGACGGGCGGCACCAAGGGGGCGGTGAACCCGCCGTCGGCGATCATGCCGAGCGGCAAGGTGACCTGCTGGACGGTGTCGCTGTAGAACTGGGGGTCGGCAGCGAAGAACTCCAGATCCAGGGGCACCCAGCCGTACGTCAAGGACGTCAGGTCGGCGTCAAGCCGACGTAGGCGCCCCCGGACAATGCGTACGTCCCTGCCAGGGAACTTGAGCCGCAGGTCGGTGGTCGCCCCTCCGGTCAGGCGCAGGCTGGGTTCGTCGTGGACGTGCTGAAGTTCAGCGAGCATGTCGAGGGCTGCCACCTGGTCGCCTGGAGTCCTGATCGCTGCGTCGATGCGGATCGTACGGCCGGCGTAGTAGTCGGCGCCGAGCCAGACGCCGTCGGCGTGCGGTGGGTCCACGTCCCCGGTCCGGACTTCGGGTCGCCCCAGGCCTTCGATCGTGGCGATCACGACCGGGGTTCCGGAGCCGATGGCGACGCCGCCCAGCTCGTGCCGGTGATCCCTGAGGTCGCTGTTCATCGGACGCCACCTCGCTTGGCGCGGCGCAGCTGGTATCCGACCGCGGCGGAGATTTGCTGTTCAGTGGCGCCCGGACGGTCGATGCGGATGTTCTGAGTTCCGATCAGCGGGGTTGAGCGTTCGTCACGCAGGATGACGACAGTTCGGCCTTCGGGTCGGGCTTCGACCACGCGCGGTGAGTTCGCTCCGGCCGCCCCCAGCTGGTATCCGAACCGGCCAGCCACATCGGCCAACACCCGTTGAGCCGGTCCCCGCTTGGAGGCCCCGAGCGGGATGAACGCTTCTCCTTCTGTCGCGGGCTCGGCAAAGCGGACGATGCCGTTGCTCGTGGCGTAGACCCCGGGCGTGAGGATGCCGCCGTCCGCGTATGACAGTCCGCGTTTCGCCCGCGCGAGGTCCTCCAGGAACTTCGCCGCAGTACCGCCCAGGACCTGCTGAATACGTGCCTGGCCAAGGAGAGCGACCTCGATGATGCGGTCCTCGTCCAGCTTCGTTGCGTCGGCGACTTCGTGAATGCCTGTCCCGTTGGAGCGAATCGCGCCGATGATCTGGATGAGGTCGGTGAGGGCTTCACCGGATACGACTTCCTTGGCGCGTTTGCTCACGTCGTTGGCATCCCGCGACGCACCCTGAGAGCGCGCGGCCTCGGCGGCCACCGTCTCGGCGGTTTTGTCTCCCTGCTCGGCCAGGAGGGACGCCAGATCCGTGTAGCCCCAGGCAGCGATCTTGGCCAGGTTCGCCTCGAAGGCTTCCTGGTTCTCGATGGCCGCCTTCAGCTGAGTCGTGAAGTCGCCAAGGGATGCCCGGGCGACCTTGCCCAGCGCCTGGAGGTTGTCGGTCATGTCCTGGATGTACTTCGAGCTGCCGTTGGCCATCCGCTTGGTCAGCTCGACCCCGTCTTCGCCCATGCCCTGAAGGGCGTCGGCAACGTCCTGGCCGGCGCGTCGAGCCACGGTGGCCAGGTCGCGCCGCCAGGCGGCCGCCTTGCTCGCAGCCTTGTCCAAGTTCCTCTCGAAGAGGTCGAGGTCGAAGATCTCTGACTCCTTGCCGCCCTTCGTCACCTTGCGCATGGAGTCGGTACGGATCGAGGACAGGGAGGACAGCTCGGCCGCTGCCGGCCTGTAAGACCATCCGGACAGCCCGCCGTCGGCGTACCAGGCGACTTCCCCACCGAAGCGGTGTACGACTTCCTCGACGATCGCCTTGGAGCGCGGCCGCTTCGACCCCGCTAGGGGTACGTATGCCTCGCCCTGAGTCTCTGGTTCCGCCCACACCCGCCACGCTCCGGCAGGCGCGATCTGTGCGACGTGCTGCTCCCGTACGCCGCCGTTCGCGTAGAAGGAGAGCAGGCTGCCGTTTGCCTGCGGGGCCTGGATGTAGTCGCTGATCCCGTTGCCGTCGTGGTCGTTCGGCATGGGGGTACGGCGGTAGAGGATCGAGATGACGACGGGGGGCGGCGGGGGCGCGGAGACGTTGACGGAGATGCTCTTCGAGCCGGGGATGTTCTGGACGGATACACCGATGGCATCGAGGTTGGCTTTGACCGCAGCCATGTCGCCGGACAGCAGCGCGGAGGTCAGTGCCTGGGCTGCGGCGGTGCCCTTCGTCGCTGCCGTCATCTGGATCAAGGTCAGGGCGCCGCTCCACTCCGTGTTGGCCTGGCCGCCAGCGAGCTGGAAGGCGGCGACAACACGGGAGAGGTCGGGCGGGCTGATGGGCATGTCGGCACCGAAGATGGCCTGTAGTTGGGTACGGACGCCTTCGAGGTCGCCGCCGAGCAGGGCGGTCTTCATGGCCTCGGCTGCGTCCTTCCCCCCACGGGCAGCTGTCTCGGCCAGGACCTTCATGCCCTGCTGCATGGTCGCTCGGGCGTCCTGTGGCAGCTTCGACGCGGCGCGCCCCATGTCCGCAAGCGCCATGCTCTGCATGACGCTGGCCAGCTTCCCGGGATTGTTGGTAGCTGAGGCATCTGCCCACGCTTGGGCGATCTCCTTGCCGTACTTCTCGGCGATGTGCGGGAGCTGCTCAAGGCCGGCGCGGAAGGCGGGCGTGGAACGGGCCGCCCCCTCCTGGATGATCGCCTCCAGCTCGTCGGCAACCTTGCTTCCGCCCTTGCCGAGCTGCCGCACGAGCTCGTCGAGCATCGGGGCGGCATCGACACCCAACTTGGCGAAGTGGTCTACCAGTTCGAGTCGGCCGCTGGCCGCGAGGGCGCCGAGGTTCTTCTGCCAATCCCGCTGAGCAGACAGCTGCTTCCGTAGCTGCTCCATGTAGTCAGCCAGGCTCGCCTTCGCGGAGTCTGCCGACCGGCCGGCCTTTCTGTTGGCCTCGGCCACCTCGTCCTGGGCCGCCTTCCACGCCTTTGCCGGATCGACGATGTCGGCCAGGGCCTTGCCCATGGCCTGCATCTCCTCGGTGAACTTCGGTGCACCGTTCTTGTCGACGGGGAGCATCGCCGTCAGGTCCCACGCACCGGCGAGTTCGATCCTGCTGTTCTTGATCTTCGCGTTGACGATGTCCATGTTGGCGGCGAGCGCGGCTTCCTTCTTCACCGCGTCACCCCACATCTGGTGCTGCCGTTCGAGTACGCCTCGGGCACGGTCGAAGGACTCGTCGAAGGTGACTGACTTGCCGACCTCCTTCACCGTGGCCTTCCTCGCGTCGTCGAGCTGGAGGAGGACGTCCTTGTACCGCTGGCCGCCGTTGATGATCGCGTCGATAGCCTGTTCAGCGGTGACACCGGCCTCGCGCAGCTTCTCGAGGTCGCCGCTGCTCGTGAGCTGTTCGGTCAGCTTCCGCAGCCCGGCTCCCTGCTCGCCTTCGGTGCGCTCGGCGCGCATCGCCTCCACGAGCTCCTGTGTCGCCGCCTTCGCCTGCTGCTTCGACGCGGAGTACGCGGCATAGGCGGCGACGCCGAGGGTCACCAGCGCGGCCAGGCCGGTGACAGCAAGGCCCGCCCCGGAAAGGACGGCGGGAAGGGCGGATCCTCCGGCCTGCGCGGCGGCCAGGTTGGTTCGGAAGGCGGCCAGCTGCACGCTCGTCTTCTCCACGGCCGCGCGCAGCAGGAGGCCCGCCGCGGCCAGAGCGAGGAACCCACCAATGAGTGACTTCACGGGACCCGGAAGGTCGTTGATCGCCCCGGCCAGGATCTTGAAGTATTCGCCGATGGTCTGGAGGGCGGGCAGGAGCGCACGCCCGAGGTCGATCCCCAGGGCTGCGGCCTGGTTCCGGAAGAGAGCCCACTGACCTGCGGTGGTATCCAGCTGGATGGCGTACGCCTTCTGGGCGGCACCGGCTCGCGCCACCTCGATGGCGATGCCCTTGTAGGTGTCGGCGTAGTTCTTGCCGTCCGCCGCGGACAAGGCGAGCATGGCGCGGGTCGCTCTGATGTCCTTGAACATGTTGGCGATGGCATCGGCCGAGCCGCCGGTGACTTCGCGCAGCTTGTTGACGACGACGTACAGCCCGTCCTGGGCGATGGCGGAGGCCACGGACTCGTAGCCGAGGTCCTTGATGGCGTCGCGCATCTCGCGGGTGGGCTTGACCATCCGCGTCATCATCATGTTGAGCGCGGTTGCGGCTTCGGCGGCAGGGATGCCCGCGAGGGTGATCGCGGCCAGGGCGGAGCTGAGGTCGTCGAACTCGACGCCAGCGGCCGCGGCCATCGGTACGACGTCGCCGAGCTGCTGAGCGAGTTCCTCGAAGCTGATGACGCCCAGGTTGACGGTCTGGAACATCGTGTCCATCACGTCGGTCGCTGCCGACGCCGGAAGGCCGTACGCCTTCAGCACGCCGAGCAGCGCCCGTGCCGAGGTCTCTGTCGTGGTCAGGCCAGCGGAGGCACCCTGGGCGGCGACGTTCAGGATGGACATCGCCTCCGAGCCATCGAAGCCCGTGGAGACGATCTGGTAGAGGCCTTCGGCGAGCTGCTCCGCCGTTTGGGGAAGCTCGGTCGACAGACGGACGATCTCGTCGGTGAAGGCGGCGACGTTCTGCGAGGTGATCTGCTGGGAGATCGTCATGACGTTCGCCATGGCCTTCTCCAGCTGGATGGCGTTGGCCACGCCCACGCCGAGGGCCGCCCCGATGACCAGGCCGCCTTGCGCGAACGCCGATGCCCGAGCGGCCGAGGCCGCGGCCACACGGCTCTCCGCCGCCGCGATCTGCTGTGCCGATGCCTGCGCCGTGCGGGCGGCGGCGCGCTGCGCCTGGTCCCGTGCCGTGACCGCGGTGAGGGCACGGTTCTCCGCTTCGGCCAGGCCCGTAGTAGCCCGTTGGGCGAGTCCACTGGCCCGGGTCGCGGCGAGCTGCGCGGTGGCGGCACGCGTTTGCGCAGCCGTGTGGGCCTGGGCTGCGCGGTCTGCGGCTACCTGAGCGGCGGCCGCGGTGCGGGCGGCAGCAGCAGCCCCCGCGCCGCCGGTGACCTGTGCCCGCGACGCCATGGTCTGCGCAAGGGCCTGCGCCCGCGCCGCCCGCTCGCCGGCGAGGGTGGCGGCTGTGTGCGCTTCCTGCGCTCTGGTCGCCAGGGACACGGCGAGGGCCTGGGCGCGGTGGGCGCGGGTGACGACCTGCTGCGCGGCGGCCGCACGCTCCGCAGCCTGGGTTACGCGCGCCTGGGACCGGATCGACTCAGCGGACGCAGCTGCTAGCGCGCGGGTAAGAGCCTCAGTAGCCGACCGCACCGACCCCAGGCGCGTGCCCACCCCGGCCAGGCCACTGTCGAAGCTGCGCAGCTGGCCAGCGGCGCCCCGAAGGCCAGTGGTGAGACCGCCCGTGTTGGCCATGAGGTTGACGTAGAGGGTGTAGGCGCCGCTCACGGCGTCACGTCCTTCCGGGGCCGTAGCCCGATCTTCATCCCCCGGCCCTCGGCCCCATCGGGGACCTGCTCGCGCTCCATCTCGATCAGCTCGCAGCCGAGGCAGCGGTACGGCTCGGGCACGTAGGCGAACCGGTCACCGCCCATGCCCTCGTCCCACTCGGCAGGGCGGGTGCCACACCCGTCGCAGTTCGCTTGCGTGTAGGCCAAGTACGCGACCGCCTTCGCCCGGTCGAGCGCCGACCACCGTCCGTCCCCGGCACCCGAGAAGTGGCTGTGCGGGATGCCGTACGAGGCGCACAGCTGCATCTCGGCCCGGAACGCGGGGTCTTCGATCAGCCTTTTCCCAGGTCAGCACGGATGGTCTGGTTGACGACCAGCGCCGTGGTGAACAACGCTTTGGCGTCGCTGTCGCCCCACGCGTCGAGGAGGTCCTGGGCATCGGCGTCCGTCATGCTCGGCACCTCGGCGCCGGCCTCGTCGCGTTCGATGTGGCATGCGGCGATCAGGGCCGCAGGGAACGTCTCGACGTTGTACTCCATGCCCGCGTCGGCCTGGGCCTCAGTCGGGGGGTGCTCGCGAAGCAGCTGCTCCCATGCCGGGCGCGGCAGAGCCCGGAAGGTCAGCCGCTCCGTGGCCCGGTCGAGTTCCTGCTGGGCGTCGGCGAGCTCGCCCTCGGCAGCGAGGACTTCAGGCCGCTGGGCTACCCACTCGGACCGGGCTGATTCAGCGACGCCCTGCTCGATCGACGCGGCCTGCGCTTCGGTGCGCGCCCGCGCGACGCGGAGGGCGGATTCGGTGACGGCAGTCTTCCGGATCGGGTCGTCGCAGATGGACAGGGTCCGCTCGGCTAGGCGCCGGGCGCGGAGCCTCTTCATCTTGGCGGCCCAGTGGGGGTCGCGGGCCACAGCCGACGGGGGCGGAGTGTTCTGCGTGGACATGCGGCTTCCCCTTACGCCTTCGCCGGAATGACGGCGTCGAGGGTCGGCTTTGCGGTGATGCCGAAGCTGACCTTGTACTTGGCGGGTTCGGCGCCGGCCGTGTAGGTCGCGGACCGGCTGCCCACGCGGACGGGGAAAACGTCCATGGACTTGGACTGGGGGATGTCGCCCTTGCGGAGGATCACGACGTAGCCCTCGCTGCCCTTGGACAGCAGTGTCTCCAGGGTTCCGTCGACCTTGTCCTCGTACAGGGTGAAGCTGCTGTTGTCGGCCTTGTCTTCACCCGGGATGGAGGTCGTGAACTCGCTCGCCATGTCCGGCGTTTCGATGGGCACGTTCTCAAGGGCCCAGCCCTCGATGTCCGAGATGGCCTCGGCCAGATCGGTCGCGTTGGCGCCGGTCAGCTCCGCCCGCGTCGGAATGTTGGAAGGGGCGGCGATGGCCTTCAGGAAGAAGAACGCGGTCGTTCCACGCCGCATGAACCGCTGCTGGGTGGTACCCACTGATTCTCGCTCTCCGGGGACACCCCTGGAGCGGCACGCACCGGAGGCCCGTCCCCACGACGCCGCGCGCAGCGCGACAGGGGAATCAGCCCGTACCGGAATCGGCCGGACGTCCGCGAGGGGGCCTCCGCGGTGAGGGCGGTGCTGGTCAGGAGAGCGATGTCACCTCGACCACGTACCGCTGCACGTAACTGTATATGCCGCCTGCGACGGCCACGCCCTCCTCCTTGTCCAGTCCACGGCGGAGCACAGCGCAGCCCGGGATGGTGATGTCGGTGGTGTAGGAGCCGCTGCCGCTGCTCCTTCGCCCGAGCATGGCGGTCCGGACGCGGTCGGCCATCCATTCGGCTTGCTCAGCTGTGGTGGCCACGCTCGTGACTTGCAGCAGGGCGCGGGCGTCGCCGTCGGCTTGGCCGTACGGCGGCCCGTCGGTTGTCAGACCGAGGGGGTAGAGAACTGCGTACGGGACTTGGGCACCGGTGGGCGTGCTGGACGCCGTTGGCGCGGTGCCGTACCCGCAGCTCCTGGTCGTGGCGGTCGCCAGCATCTTCTGTACGGCGAGGGAGACCTCGCGGCCGGAGACGGGCACTGCTCCTCCTATCTGGCTGCGGAACCTGGCCGCAGGCGTAGTCCGTTAGGTGACTGCACGTCTGGCCGGTCAGTCACTGATTGAGTCGCCGAGGGCCGCGAGAAAGAGGGGCCGTATCTCTTCGATCGCGGGCCCGACGTGTGGCAGCGGAGCCTGGTTGTAGATCCGGCCGAGGCTGTCCGCGCCAACGAAGCCGTACTCCAAGCGGCGCGCTTGGGGCTTGTTCGTGCCGACGGTGGCGGTCACCGTGACGCCGTCTGTCGAGACCTCGTGGGTCCAGCTCCGCCGGTAGTCGCCGGTGGGCGCGTTGGGCCCCGGCCGTCCGGAGGCGCGAGCCTTGATGCGGGTCTCGAGGAGCATCGCGTGGTGTTGGACAACCGAGAGTGTTTCCGGCAGAGTCCGGACCGCCCTGGCGTCCAGGAGCGCCGCGATCTGAGCGGCGTTCGTGTAGACGCCTGCGGCGCCGTGGGCGTTCGGGTGGGGGTTAGACGCGGAGGGCATCGAGCTCCCCCTCCTCCTCGCCTCGGGCCCACTGCCGTAGCTGTTCGACGATGGCTGCTGTGAACCCATGCCGCCCGCCGGCCAAGTCCAATCGGTGCATGGCGGCCTGTTCCAGGAGCGGGATGTCGATCGCCGCGAGGAAGCGTTCGGCTGCCTCGCCAGGTTCGTGGGGGATGCCGACTGCGACCTGGGCGAGACCGTCGTACTCCGTGACAGGGCGCCCGGGCGAGAACTGGAGTACCAGTTGGGCTGGTTGCCCGGCTACGTGGTGCAGGCTGTAGCTGTGGACGAGGCTGGAAATGTCCACGCCGTCGAGGGCGACTGCCCCGCCGCCGGCGTGGGACCTGATTCGGACGTGGTGAGGATCTGTGAGCGGACTGTTCGCGATCTCCATAATTCGAGCGTATGCACGATCTCGGACGGCCCGGATTCGCTCTAGGGCGGGGTGACCTCGTCAAGGCGAGTCACTCGGACCAGCTCAACGGTCGATGCCTCTGACGGGTCAAGGACCTGCCAGACCCGGCCGAGCGTCGCGGGGCTTCCGGATCTGGCGGCGATGACCTGTACCCGGTCGTACCGGCCTGGGAGCGGAGCTCCCAGTGGTGTGAGCAGTCGGTACCAGGACACCGTGTCGTCCAGCCACTGCCGTCCGACGATTCCCTCTGCCGTCACCTGCCCATGCCCCGACAGGACGGCACCGGGACCCTCATAGACGTGCTCTACGGGCACCTCGCCCACGAGGCCGGTGTCCGGGTCTAGCGGAGCGGTTCCCGTTGGCCGGGTGATGCGGACCGTGTCGACGAGAAGGACGGCTTCAAGGTGGCGGCGCACCTCTTCCGGGTCTATGCCTGTCGTCACGGCGTTCCACCTGCTCGCTGCGTGTCCTGGTCGACCCATGTCGTGCGGACCACGCTGAGGGTGGCGGTCTCACCTATGTCCAGCACGCGCCAGGTGCGGCCGATCGCTGACGGGTCGGCCGCCTGCATGACGCGGACGATGTCTTCTCTGGAGGCGACCGGGGCATGGAGGGGCGTCAGGAGCCTGTACCGGGAGCGTGTGTCGTCCACGTACGCCTGCCCTGCCAGGTGGAGAACCACGGAAGGCCCGTCAGCAGGAAAGAGTGCACCGGGCCCTTCATAGACCACGACCGGGGGCCCTGGTTCGTATTGACCGGTGTCCGGGTTGAACACCGGCTCACCCTTGCGCTCGATCCTGACCCGGCTGGTGAGGATCTTCTTCTCGACGATCGCGCTGACGCCCCCCAGAGTCAGCCCCTCAGTGGGAGTGCTCATGATCTGAGCGTATGCCGATCCACTGACACCGTCGGCCACGCCCGTACCTGCTGGTCTGGATGAATGGGGGCAGGGGTTAGGAGGTAACGCGCAGCGTCAGTTCGCGAAGCCGGCGGCCCGTGGTGGTGATGTCGTATCGGCGCGCGTTGTTGAGAGCCGCCTCGGTGAGGGCCTTGCGGTGGTGGTGGTCCCGGCTCATCTCGTCCAGGGCGTCGGCCAGCGAGCGCGGATCGCCGGGGGTATAGGGAACGCCGGTGCTGCCGAGGATTTCCCTCACACCGGGAAGGTCGGAGTAGGCCACGGGAAGGCCGTGCGCTTGGGCCTCGATCACGACGAGTCCAAAGGCTTCCATGCCTCCGGTCGTGAAGACGAAGGCGTCGAAGTTCGGAAGGCGGCGCCACAGTTCGGCGCGGGGAAGGAACGGGTCGAAATGGACCCGTTCCTGTAGCCCGAGTTCGTTGGCCCGCTGTTCAAGGTGTTCTCGTCGAATTCCGTGGCCGATGACGGTCAGGTGGTGCGGCTGATGGGTCAGGGCGAGGGCTTCAACGGCCGTGATCGTGGATTTGTTGTCGTCCAGGCGGCCCGCGTGCACCAGGGAGAGAGGGCCGCTGCCGGTTGGCGGACGGTCGCGTACCCGGGCGTGCCTCAGATGGATCCCCCACGGGATGACGGTGAGACGGTCGGTAAATCGGTGTCCGGTAAGACGGTCGATGCGGTCCGCGAAGGCGAAGGTCGGGGCCACGATCGCGGCGCTCGCCGCAGCGACTTCGTTCAGGCCTTCGCGCTCCCGGGCGCTGTGCTCGGCCGCCATGATGTCGGGGCCGTGGGCGATGGCGATGATCGGGATGTTGCCGGCGGTTCGGGCGAAGGCCTGGCTGAGAGCGAATCCGAGGTACTGGGCGTGGATGGCGTGCGGCCGGATGGTCTCGATGAGCGCACCGACCTCACGCGTCAGTTCGTCGAGGTAGGGGTCGAAGTCCGGGCCGTGTGGGCGCTTCGTCGTGGCGAGGGTGATCAGCTGGCCGAACGCGGCCTGCCAGGTCTGATCGACCGGTTCCCTGCCGAGGAAGGTCGTGTGGGTCTCGGGCATCGCCCCGTAGAGATCGTTGACGAGAATCATGCTGCCGGACGACGGCGCCGAGGCGCGATTGATGCCGGTCAGGATGTTCAGGAACTTGGAGGCCATGCGGGACCCCGATCATCGAAAGAACCGGTGGACTGGAACTGGAGATCGCGCCCCGACCCGGCGCGTGCAGCATGGGGTGCGTTCTGCGTCTCGCGCCGGCGGGGAGGCGCCCACCACGACGCCAAGTGCGGCGTGACAACGGCCACGACCTCCTCGACCGGATGCAAGAAACCCTTACCGTCCTGTTCTGCCGTCCACATCCTGACTGACGCTCGGGGATAGGCGGGGCTTATTCCGATCTCGCCCTTGGGGAGGATTCCGTTGAAGGGTGCAGCGATTCCCTGACTGTTCCAGTAGTCCCACGCCTCCAGAGCTTTGGATTTCTCGAAGCAGTGGTACAGCTCCCGATAGCGGCCCATGTACCGGATCTCGCGGAAGACCATCTGGCCGAGCAGTCCCGGGGCGGTCTCCTGGATCATGCTGAGGTCAGCGCCCTGGAAGGTGACCGATGTCGCGTCCTGGGACGGGTGCAGCGCAGTCCGGGCGAGCAGGTGGGACAGCCGCCGACGGACGTAGTCGGCGACCCCCAGGCCGAGAGCAGGTTCGATGCCCTCGATGAGCTGGACAAGCCGGTGATGGCGCGGCTTGAAACGGGCCAGGTCGAACAGCTGGTCCATGCCGTCCACGGCGGCGAAGGCGAGCCGCTTGTAGAGCCAGTTGTTCAGCTCGCCCGCCTGGGCGTAGTTCTTGGTCTCCGGGGTGGTGGAGTGGAGCATCAGGTATTCGGACAGCACCTCGAAGTACAGGTAGCCGAGGAACGGCACGGCACGTACGGCGTCGGCCAGCCGGTCGATGAAGTCGGGTGCTGGCGTGGCGTGGCCGGTGGCGTTGCGCAGGGCGAGGTCGAGGAACGCAGCCGCGGCGCGCAGGCCGGCCAGGACGGCGCGGTCGAGCTGGTCGGTCTCGGCCGGGGTGAGGAAATTCCGGTAGCGCAGGTAGGTGCGCAGGTGGATGGCGCCGAGATGCAGGTAGTCCACGCCCTTGGGCGGGATCGGCGCATCCGGGGTGACTTCGAGGATCATGGGCGCGGTGTCAGGCTTCGTCGCCAGCAGGTAGGCGCCGAGGTTGTGCGGGCGCAGACCCTCACGCTGGCCGGCGAGCGGCGAGCAGTACAGGGCGCCGACCAGGCATCCGCTGGAGACGTGCACCTGCCCGCTGGTGCGGATGGCGTCGATGCCCCGGGTGGTGTGCAGCAGGTACAGCGGCCGACCGCTGACGAGCGCCTCGGTCATGGCGTTGTTCCGGATCAGCCAGCCGTTGGGGGTCGAATGTTCCAGGTGGTCGCGCCAGTCACCCTCACTGTCGGCCAGCGAGGCGGGGCTGCGACGCTGCGCGGGCACGGTGTAGTCCGTGTGCGCGTGCTCCCATTCGTCGCGCAAGAGAACTCCTGGGGATGGGGGTCGGGGCCGGGCAGGGGGAGATCAGAGGACTTCGACGTTCGCTCCGGACATGCGGTTTCGGCAGTCGAGAACCCAGGCTGCGTGCTGCTGGATCATCGGGAGGTCGAAGAGTGCGTGGTCCATGAGGAGCACCACGGCGTCGGCGGCCGCGACCTCCTCCGGCGTCGCGTCCACCCGGCGAACGGTCAGCTCGGCGCCGTCCGGGATGTTGGGTTCGGCGCCGCGGACGTCGGCGCCGAGGCCGGTCAGGAGCTCGGCGACCCGTGCCGACGGTGAGTTGCGCAGGTCGGTAGCGTTGATCTTGTAGGTCAGGCCGAGCAGCAGAATCCGGGCCGTACCGACGGGGATGCCGCGCCTGTCGAGGGCGTCCACGACGCGCTGGACGACGTAGTCGGGCATGTGCCGGTTCACGTCGTCGGCGAGTTCCACGAACCGGAAGGGGACGCCGAGGTCTTCCCGAATCTTCCAGGAGAGGAACAACGGGTCAACGGGCAGGCAGTGGCCGCCGACTCCCGGCCCCGGGGTGAACCCGGTGAACCCGAAGGGCTTGGTGCCGGCGGCCTCGATCGCCTCCCAGACGTTCACGCCGAGGCGGTCGGTCAGCGTCGCCAGCTCGTTGATCATGGAGATGTTGATGAGCCGGAACGTGTTCTCGATCAGCTTGGCCAGCTCGGCGACCCTGGGACCGGACACCGGCACCGTGGTGTGAAAGATGCCGTCGTAGAACTCCTTGATCACTTCGAGTGACGTGGCGTCGATTCCGGACACCAGTTTCGGCGTTCCCTCGAACGACCACCGCTTGTTGCCCGGGGCGATGCGTTCGGGACTGAATCCGACGTGGAAGTCCACCCCGCCCTTGAGGCCCGAGGTCTCCTCCAGGATCGGCAGCAGCACATCCTCGGTGGTACCGGGGTAGGTCGTGGACTCCAGGACAACGGCCGCGCCGGGGCGCAGGTGCTCGCCCAGGGTCCGGGCGCAGGCCTCGATGTAGGTCAGGTCAGGTACGCCGTCCCTCAGCGGGGTCGGCACCGTGATCACCGCGAGGTCGTAGCCGGCCAGCGCGCCAGCGTCGGCGGTCGCGGAGTAGGCCCTGCTGCCCAGGACCGTACGCAGCCGGTACGAGGCCACGTCCTCCACGTACGAATCGCCAGCGGCGAGCTGCTGGACGCGGTGCGGATCCACGTCGTAGCCGACGACCCGGTGACCTACTTCGGCGGCACGCACGGCCAGGGGAAGCCCTACGTAGCCCTGACCAGCGACAACTATCTGCATGGCAGCTCCTACTCGATTGCGGTGCTTGAATGGACCGTCGTTCCTGGTCTGGCAAGGAGATCGCTGTGCCCTTGGTGTCTGTCGTGATGCCCGTCTACAACTCGGCAGCCACTCTCGGCGCAGCGGTTCGATCGGTGCTCACGCAGACCCACAGCGACCTGGAGCTGCTGATCACCGACGATCAGTCCTCCGATGACTCCATGGACCTGCTCCGCGAGTTCGCCAAGGAGGACGAGCGCGTCCTGCCGGAGTCGGCCCCCGAACAGGGCGGCGCGGGCCGGGCACGCAACCTCGCGATGCAGCGGGCCCGCGGGGACTACATCGCCTTCCTCGACAGCGACGACATGTGGCTCCCGGAGAAGACCGAAAAGCAGCTCGCCTTCGCCGCAGAGGGCGCCGCGCCCCTGACGTTCACCTCGTACTTCAAGATGGCCGCCGACTACGACGGCGAGAGCACCGACTGGGTCCCGAACGGCCGAGTGATCCGCGCGCGAAAGCACGTGGACTACCGCGCGATGCTGTTCCAGGACCACATCGGAGCCCTCACCGCCATGTACGACCGCAACGCCCTGGGCACGAGGCTGATGCCGGAAATGCGCAAGAGGCAGGATTACGCCCTCTGGCTGTCGATCATGCGGGACGGCTTCGACGCCCGGGGCCTGGCCGAGCCGCTCGCGGTCTACAGAGCCGCCCAGGCGGGATCGCTGTCCTCCAACAAGCTCTCGCTCGTGCAGTACAACTGGGCCCTCTACCGCCGGCACGAGCATCTGTCCGTCCCGCGGGCGACGCAGGCACTGGTCGGCGCCGCCTGGCAGTCGCTGCGCAACTCGCGTATCTAGATCCGACGGAGGCCCGTGGAGCCCGGCGCCCGACGATTCCCCGGCTGGAGCCCGGCCGGTCCCCGCCCCGGGGCCCTGCCGCAGGCTCGACGGCTGGCCTCGGGGCGAAGATCGGAAGCTCGCAGCCCCGTCGGCCGATTACTCGGCCGGGCCAGCGCCGACGGGCGCGCGCAGGAACAGCTGGAGCAGCAGCCGCCTGTCCGTGGCCGCGATCTTCTCCTGGCCGTCCTGAAGCGCCTCGCGGCCGTGCAGGAAGCGGCGCTGGTCCACGATGAGGTAGTCGCCGGATTCGAGCATGAAGGAGACCTGCCCTCGGACGAGCTCCTCGGCGAGCTGCCTGGCGGCGTCGGCGTGCGCCTGACCGAGCTGCGACCGCTCCAGCATCTTGGCGGTGAACCGGACGAATCCGTTGGGGCCGTCCAGGACGGGGAACTGCGCGTACTCCTCGCCGACGCCGTGCAGGTCGAAGAAGGTCCCGTAGTGGTAGGCCGCCTCGGCCAGGAGCGCGCGGCAGTCCTCCGACAGCCGCGACACGGCCGCGTGGCCGTCGGAGAGGATGCTGGGGCCGCCGCCGAGCGGGTCGCGGCGGACGCACAGGAGCGTGGTGTAGTCCGGGGGCAGGGTCCCGTTTACCAGGTCCATGTGGAACGCGTTGTATCCGATGCCGCTCGACTTCCCGGGGTCCTTGTCGATCTTGACCCCGATGTCCTTCCACAGAGGCCAGCGCGGGAAGGGCGAGAAGGGGACGGCCACCTCGACCGCGAAGGCTGTCGCCAGCCGCAGGAACCGTTCGTCGTCGGCCCCGCCCAGGGCCTTGGCGAGGCTCCCCAGGCGCAGCACGGCAAATCCGCCGCCCTCCCCGGTCAGCGCGCGGCGCAGCACCGTGGCGGTCTCCTCGAACTGTGGGACGGCCGTCAGCTCGGCCCGGTATCGCACCCGCGTGGACTTCGCCAGGAACGGGACGTCCAGCTCCCAGGCCGGGAGAGGAAGGTCGATCAGGGCGGCTTCGAGTTCGCAGGGAAGGTCGATGATCACGGGGCGCTTCCTAATCTCTTGGGGTTTCGGAGTGTCGTTCGGGTGTTGCTGCCCGGACGGGCATGTCCTTCCTCAGCGGGCCAGGACTTGCACGGGCTCGCCCTGCTGGGCGCGCTGGGCTGCCTCCAGCCAGGCGCCACGCTTGTCGTCGAGAAGCCTCATGGCCTCGGCCGCGCGAACCCAGCGGGCTTCGGATAGCTCGCTCTCCTGGAGGAGGACCGAGGTGTCGGCCGGGACTCGGCCTCCGTCGAAGAGGAACTGCACGACCGACCTGGGACCGGTCGACTCCTTCGGGATGTGCCACATCACCGCGAGCAGGCCGGCCGCCTGGCAGTTCAGGCCTGTTTCCTCCGCGAGCTCGCGCTCGGCACACACCGTCGGGTACTCCCCGGGGTTGAGCATGCCTCCGGGGAACTGCCAGGCGCGGGCACCGTAGTTCGCCTTGACGAGGAGAACCAGGCCGTCCTCATCGGTGACGAGCATCGAGCCGACAGCTACCACCTGGGGCAGGCTGGCCAGCCACTCGGCCTTCGGAAGCAGGATGGTCATTGGTCCTCCTCCTTCTGCGCGCTGGCGGTCGTGGTCTCGGGTTCTTGCAGGAGTCGCAGCGCCCATGCGCGGCTGACCATCTGGGGAAGGTTCTTCGCGCCCAAGCGGTCGCCGAGCTTGCGGAGGTCGGCGACCACGTTCTGGCGACTGGTGAGCAGCTCCATGGCGATCTGCGTATTGCTGCGCCCTTGAGCTGCGAGCCTGAGCGCAGCCAGCTCGGCCGGCGAGGTCTTGAAACCCTGCTGTTCCGGCTCAGGGAGGGGCAGGACTCCCTTGCGGTAGGCGTAGTCCAGCAGGCACGCGACGGTGGGAGCCCCGATCTTGTGCCGGGCTCGCTCCGTGCGAGATCGGATGGTCTCCGCGGATCTGCCCACGGCCGCCGCGATCTCCTTCGCCGACCTGCCTTCGGCTAGGAGGGCCATGGCCTCGATCTCACGAGGCGTGAAGTCAACGGTCTGCCGCTTCATCCCAAGCCGCCCTGTTCTGCCGACGTGGGTGCGATCTGCCCTTCACTGCGAATCAGGGATCCCAGTCCGTCTTCGGTCTTGGGGGTCTGCTGGAGCAGGTGCATCGTCCGCTTCCCCGGCAGTGCCACCTCGCGGACGCTCTGCCACCCGCAGGTGCGCTGGAAGTAGTCCGCCAGGCGCGGTACGCGGACCGTGCATCGGACCCATGCCGGCGGGTTGGGCTGACGGGCTGCGTAGTCGCGGACCCACGGTGTCAGCAGTCGCCCGACCCTCCTGTGGCTCGGGTGGGCGTGGGCGAGTGCAACCAGCAGGGTCGGCTCCTGGCGCTCCTCGATCGTCCATCCGTCCTCGGGCGCGGCCCACTGGAGTGCGATGGCGCCGACAAGGACCTCGCCGTCCCACAGGCCGACGGCCGTCTTGCCGCTGAGGGAGTCCGCGCGCTGGACGAGGTCGACGAGCCTGGCCGCTTCTCCGTCGAACACGTGCTGCCGCTCGATCTGCCGCTCCATGCGACTGTCGAGCAGCTCGTCGAGGGCGCCGGAGTGCTCGCTGGTGAGAGGCGTCATCACGTACATGGGGTGGCTGCCTTCGGGTGAGGTCGGTTCGTGGCCTGCGCGGTCCAGTCCTCGTCGAGATCGACAACTGTCATGTCCGACAGCTCGACTCGGATCTCGCTCGCCAGGACCCACGGCAACAAGGGGTCGTCGAAGTAGGCCGCGTAGTCGCGCTCGACTACGCGGATCTCGTTCGGATTCAAGGGGTTGGGGTTGGGTGCGCAGAGCGTGCCGACGACTCCGATGGGGCGGACCGCCCTGGCCCGTAGGGCCACGTGACCGGCGCGGAGGCGGGGGCACAGCTCGACCGCGATCCGGGCGCAGGGAAGACACACCGGCGCCTGGGCGAACCCGATCTCAAGCGCCTTCTCGTACGCGTCCACCGTGAGAACCCACAGGGTGCCCGCTTCGGTGCGGCCGGCGGGCTTGGCGCAGACCTGGCACAGCAGCAGCCGTAGTGCTCGGCGCTCCTTGGCGTGGTTGATGTCGGCGAACAGCGGCCTTCCGCGCTGGTCGTCCTGCACGGGCCGGACGCCGCGGTGGAGCAGTTCACCGTGCCTGCCCCGATCGGCGGGAAGCTCGTCGACGTACGCGATGCCGTTGGGGCGGGCGATGATCTCCCCTGGGATGGCGGGCTCACCCGTCCACACGACGATCCAGGGGACCAGGTCAAGGAGTTTCGTCCGCTTTGCCGAATCGGGTGACTCGGCATCGGTTCGTCTGGCCACTGTGCCTTTCCTCAATTCCGATGTCCGGTGGATGGCCGGCCGCCCCCGTTCGCTGGGGGCGGCCGGGGCGCTCCCGCTCGCCGCTGGGAGGCGGAGCAGCATCAGCGAGGCGCCGCGCCCCGCTCGCCCAGCTGCCCGGTCATCACGCGGAGGGTGCGTGGTACGGGGAGCGAGCAGGGCCCGATGGAGCCGTCTCCCCGGAGCGGCAGGACACAACTCCAG
Organism: Streptomyces sp. BF23-19; assembly: GCF_041106355.1. NCBI lineage: Bacteria > Bacillati > Actinomycetota > Actinomycetes > Kitasatosporales > Streptomycetaceae > Streptomyces > Streptomyces sp. BF23-19. The sequence goes on from NZ_JBGBPT010000029.1 coordinate 46,966, forward strand.
GGAAACGGCGGTCAGGAGAAGTGCGAGACGTACTGCCAGGTCAGCCAAGCCAGCACCCCAGCGGTGAATATCAGAGGTCCCCCGGCCGTCCAGAGCCCGAAGCCGCTGCGCTCCATCGCGCCACGAGGATGCCGTGCCGCCCAGCGCAGGCGAGGGAAGTAACGACGACGGTGCGCAGCTACCGGCTGTGCCGAGAGCCGACGGTGACCAGCACCCCCATGCACGCGATCAGCACCCAGCCGAGCCACGTCACACGCCCTCGTCGGAGCGGGCCGCTCCGCGGCCACGCCGACGCAGGCCGGACAGCCTCGTGCTCTTCTCGGCCCGGTCGGGACGCACGTACTCCAGGTCTCGCGGCAACGCCTTGGGCAGGGGCAGGTGCGCTTCGGCCTGCTGCCAAGCGGAGCCCGGCTCGCGCGGCGGCAGCGGGCTGGGCTCGGGCTGAACGAGTTGCGGTAAGCCGCCTTGGCTGACCTCGTACACGAATCCTCCAGGAACCTGATGGTTTGGGATGTGCGCCGGCGCAGCGCCGGCCGGGCCTACCGCGCTACCGGGCCGACCGGGATCACGCAGTAGACGGTCCTGCTGTCTGAGGTGAAGCCCCATCGCCCGCCCATCTCGGCGGTGATCTTGTCCACGATCGCCAGTCCTCTGCCGGACTCCGCATCCGCGCTGGCAGCGCGCACCTGGGGCTGCCCACCGCCCGCGTCCTGCACGAGGATGTGCAACTGTCCCCTCGCGTAGAGCTGCGTCACCGTCACTGAAGCGCCCTCCCCGCTACCGCGGGTGGAGTGCTGGATGGCGTTCGACACGAACTCGCTGACAATCGTCAACGCCGAGTCCAGCAGGCTCGACAGCCCGAGGTAGCGGAGCCTGGCAGCCACGATGCGGCGGATGTGACCGACCCGCCTGGCGTCAATGGCGGACACGACGCCGACCTCCTGGCCCTCGATGGCGAAGGATGTTGCCATGAGGTCCACGGCCGGCCGGCGGCTCACATCCGTCTTCTCCGCCACCGGACGCGGCCGGGCGATTGTCTGCGTCATGACCTGACACCTGTCCGATCGGTAGAGAACTTGTGTGAGGAAGGAGAACGCGGTGCTCGGCAGCCACGTCTTTCGACATGCACGGGCTGACCGAGCCACACGAAGAGGAAACGCCCAACCGGCGCGCAGAGAAAGGCAATTTGCGTCGCTCTCGGCTTGCGCAGAACCGGTAATTTTTACCTTGCGACCGTCACGCAACGATGTGACGCCGTTACGGTGGGCCCATGACGGAGAACGTGCTCCTCGCGTCGCACATGGAAGCCGCTGCGCTCAAACAGGCAGAACTGGCACAGCGGTTGAACAAGCACATCGAGCGCCTCACCGGCAGGCCCGGGACGCTGCAAGACCGGCACATCCGGAACTGGCTGACCGGAAAAACTTCATGGCCCCAGACGCGACAGCGCCTGGCCTTAGAAGCAGAATTCGGTGTTCCTGCCGATGCACTCGGCTTCCGGCGGCCCGTGCGGCACGGCAGCGGCGAGCACCCGGCTCCATCAAACGCAACATCGGAGGATCCAGTGAAGCGACGTCGCTTCACCTCGGCAGCTGTCGGTTTCACAGTCTCCGCGCTCCTGCCGGTGCCGGCGGCGACGTCGCGACTCCGCATCGGCATGGCAGACCTCGACGAGCTGGAGACCGCGTTCGATCAGCTCATCGCATCGGACAACCTGGCCGGGGGCACGGTCAAGCTGGAGACTCGTGCCCTGGCGTTCGCCCACCACGCCCAGGAACGGCTGGCCGTCGGAACCATGAGCGAGCGGGTGAAGGACCGGCTCTATCTCCTGGCGGCAGCGTTCACCGGGACGGCCTTGTGGGCAGCGGTGGACGATCACGCGCCTGACCGGGCACGAGGCCACCTCGAGCGGGCCCTGCACATGGCGCGGTTGTCCAAGAACCCGGAGATCGAGCTTCGGCTATGGGGGCACGCCGCTCTGCTCGCGTCCCAGCGCCCGGGTGGCCTCCGAGAGGCGTTGGACGCTGCCCAGATCGCGCGCCGCTCCGCAGCCTGTCGCCGCGATCCCCTCTTCAGCTCGTTCGCCTCGGCCCGTCTTGCGGGAGTGCAGGCCCAAGCTCGTGATCACAACGGCTCCCTTCGCTCGATGGAAATCGCTCGCAAGGCTTTCCAAAAGGCCGACCCCGGAGCGCAGCGGCCGGCCTGGATCGGGTTCTACGACGCTGCGGAACTGGACGGGCTCTCCGCTGTGGTCATGTCGCGCATTGGACGCCACGCCGAGGCTGAGGCACACCTGCACCGCACCCTCGGTGGACTGCGCCCCGGGTACGTACGCAACCGCAGGTACTACACGGCCAGTCTCGCGCTGGCCCAGCTGCACCAAAGAGAACCCGAGCAAGCATGCGCAACGGCTCTCAGTGCTCTCCCTGACCAGGCCAGTGATTCACTGACCGGACGCACGGGGCTACTGCTGAACCGGTTCGACAAGGGCCTCACCAGCATGGCCCCAGGCGCCCAATGCACATCCGAATGGACAGCTCGATACGTGACGAACAAGGGACAGCAGTCGTGACCGTCGTGTTCAGCCAGGCCACCGCCGAGCAACTGCCCGCCATCCGCGAAGAGATCCTTCGCATCCACCAGGAAGTACGACACCGCGACTTCCAGATCCTGACCGAGTTCCAGTCAGTGGAGCGATTCGACGAGCGCCTCAGCAACTACGCGTCCCGCCCCGGCTGGACCGCCGTGATCGGTCACGAGGACGGTGAAGCTGTCGGCTTCGCCTTCGGCGTTCCCCTGAGGCCCGATACGCAATGGTGGTCCACCATGACGGAACCGCTTCCCGACGAGTTCATAAAAGAGGACGGCACGCGAACCGTCGCGCTCAACGAGATCGTCGTCCGCCGGCCGTGGCGCGGAAGTGGCGTTGCCTGGCAACTTCATGAGACCTGGCTCGCTCCCCGAACTGAGGAGCGCGTGACGCTGTTGGTCAATCCGGCCAATGGCAATGGCGCGGTTCAGGCCGTGTACGAGGCGTGGGGCTACCGTGTCGTCGGTCATCAGCAGCCGTTCCCCGATTCCCCGAAGTACGCCGCCATGGTCAGGCCCGTCGCCCGCCCATAGCCTCGCGGCGAGTCCGCCGCCGGGTTGAGCCCCCTGGCTGTGACTCAACCCGGTCACGGCGCCCGCCTGCTTCGACCGTGCGTGCTTCCACCGCGCTCCTTCGACCACATGGCGTGTCCCCTTCCTGCTGGATCATCGGCCAGCGGCGCGGGCCTTGAACGACCCCCGCTGGCTCCATCACGAAACCACGCCGACGTGCCCACATGACCGCCATGCCCCCATGCAGCAAGCCGCTTGCAGATTCTGCACACGCTGGGTGCACATCCAGTCACAGACCCTAAGGTGGGGGCGGCAGACCTCTGGGCCGATCCGTCGGAGGGCTTCGTGGGCGTGGACCCGCTCTGGAGTACCCGCAAGGTTCGTGCACTGGTCGACGACCAGCAAGCAGGGAGCCTCGTGCGGGTTGGCCGAGAGGCTCTGGGCTGGCGACAGACGGATCTCGGCGTGCGCCTACGCTGCTCCGCCTCCACCATCTCCCGCATCGAGCACGGGCAGCTCGCGGACCTGACACTGTTACGACGCGCGGCCCGAGAAGTCGGCGTACCCGTCGATCTGCTGGCCGCTTCCCTAGGCTTAAAGGCGCAGCGCAGCCCTAGAGTTGCTGAAGAGTCGTCGCCGCCTGCCTTGGAGGATCCGTTGCTACGCCGCACCGCCATCGCAGTCGGCCTCACAGCACCGCTCGGCCTCCTCTCAGGGCTGGAGAAGGCTCTGGCTGCGACACCTGACCCCACCGGGTCCCGCCTCCCCCTGGACTCCCGGCTGGCCACGGCCCGCGCCCTCTTCGACGCGGGCCACTACGACCAGCTCCTCCAAGACCTTCCAGGACTGCTCGGCGACGCCCACCACGCGACGGCAAGCCGTACGGACCTCGACTACGCGCGCCTCTCGTCCGCGTACACCCTCGCCGCGACGGTCCTGAACAAGAGGGGCGACTACACACTGTCTCGCCTCACTGCCGACCGCGCTCAGGTGTACGCGGACGTCTCCGGCTCGCCCCTCGCCTCTGCCGCAGCAGCCCGCGAACTGGCTGCCGTGCTACGCCACCAGGGGCAGGAAGCCGCTGCGCAGCGACTCATTCAGGGAGCCGTTGCCCGTGTCGAGGCGACAGGGCTGACGACGGATGCCCAGGCAGCCGCCTTCGCCCAGATGCTCGCTAGCACCGCTTACACGGCGGCCGTCGCTGGTGATCGCGACCAGGCGCACACCATGATTCGGGAAGCTGGCAGGGCAGCCCGGGATCTCCCCCTCCGAGCCCCTGCTGGCCGCCTGTTCCCGATCACCCCTGCCGCCGTCGACCTCTACACCGTCGGCGTGCACTGGGCGCTCGGCGACGCCGGCGCGGCCCTGGAGGCGGGCCGGAACCTCCATGCTTCGCAGTTCCCCACCAGGGAGCGGAAGGGGCGGATGCACACCGACCTCGGCCGTGCCTGGTGGCAGTGGGGCAAGCCGGAGCAGGCAGCTGCCTCCCTACTTGCTGCGGTCCGCGTGTCGCCCGGTGAAGTCCGCGACCGTCCCCCCATCCGGGCGATCGTCACCGAGCTGCAGACGCGTCACCCTCGTGTAACGGGAGTCGCGGAGCTCGTCGCAGCGACGAAGACCAAGGCTTAGTGCGGTTGCAGGATTAGGCTGACCGGATGACAGCTGATCGCACAGCAGCCAAGTACCGCCGCATCCTCGCCCTGGCCGGCGCGGCCGGGATCGCCCTTGCCGGGAGCGCCTGTTCCTCGTCCGGGAGTTCCGGCGGGGCCGCCTCGGGCGGTGAGAGGCTGTCCTACGACCGGGTCGCCTCGACGGCGAAGCAGCTGACGAGTACGTCGGCCTGCCCGTTCGGCCTAGACCCGGCGGCGGCGCTGAAAGCGGCCGGTGCCGAACGGACCGTCACCCCGGCGGCGTCCGGCGGCCACCCCGCGGTTCAGGGGACCGTCGACCCGGGCCGGCCGGCCGAGCCCTTGCCCAGCGGGCAGCCCAGGCCGTCCGGGTTCTCCTCCTTTCCCGCCGTCCCGCCGAACGCGTCCGTCGTCTGCAACTTCACGGCTTCGGAAGCCCCGATGGAGATCGACCTCGTGGCCCTGTCCGAGGGCGAGGGGGCGGTGAACCTGGCGCTGCCGCGGATCGCCACCCTCGGCAACCTCGGCGCCGACGAGGTGATGGCGTTCTCCAAGGACAAGCCCGGGATCGGCCAGACCAGGGTCACCCCGGGCCGAGGCACGGCCGCCGTCGCACGGGTGGCGGTGGCGGGCAAGGGCGACTTGGCGCTCGTGGTCTCCCAGGGATGGCCCGTCACCAAGGCGGACCCGGCCCTGGCCGGCGAGTCGCTCAGGAAGGTCGCCGAGGCACTCGCGGCCCAGCTGCGGCCGTAGGCGGCGCCGGCAGGCGACCCGTCGCGCACTGCTCGCCGCCCGACCGGAGCGAGCCGGTGCGGTGCCCGAGAGGGCCGAACCGGAGGTCCCCAGGGCCCGCGGCCGGGGCCGCCTCGGAGCCCCGGGTGGCTCCGAACGAGTACCACGACTCGACCTGCTCAACCGTCAGCTCATCGGCACACAGATACACCAACGAGCCCCACACCACATCCGTCACGCAGATGCAGTTGCAGTATCTAGTCGGCGAACGTGACCGCTCCGCTTTCGATGTCCGGACGAGGGCCGAAAGATCGGCGGCAGCGCGGGTGCGCGATGGGAAACTCTGCGGCCTCCTCGACGCTTCGGATGGTCCGGGCCGCCTTGTCGGGGTCCTGGTGGCTGACCCATCCGCAGTCCATGCCGTCGAAGACCTCCACGTATACGACGCCGGCCTCACGGGAGCGGTTGAGGGTGCCCGCGTTGTAGGCCACCGCGCTCTTCGCCAGGGTCGCCGCCTCCGCCCAGGCTCGGACCGGAACGCGGGCTCCATTGCGGTAGACGACGTGAGCCAGCTGGTGATCGTCACGGAGCCGCGCTGCAAGGTTCGCGGCCGCCTGCTTGGCGGTGACGTTTCCTGCGGCCAGGAGCGGGACTTCGCGTCGCGCTGCTGCCCGCGCGGCGCGGTAGAACGCCGTGGCCATCCGCTCGGCCTCTTCGGACCGGCGGAGGAAGTCCGCGTACGAATCGCTGGCCAGACTGAGGAGCGCCTCTCGGTGGATCATCGTCCATGTGAACCGTGCTCCGAGCCGTGCGGCAGCATGCTCGGCACCTTGCTGGTAGAGGTGCGGGAGCTGCCTGCGGATGAATGCGAGGGCCTCGGTGTCGACCTCGCGGCGGAACGCCTGGATGGCGCGCTTGAACTCCTCCAGTATGAGCAGCACCAGGCGGCCGCGGGGCTGCTGTTCGAAGGTCTTGAGTACGCGTTGCTGCTGCGCGGCGAGTCGGTTCCAGGCTTCGTCGAGTACGGCCGCGACGCGCCGAGCGACTTCGTCCGGGTCGCCGGGCACCAGCGGCGGCCAGTCGTACGCCATGGCGGCTACCGAGTCCGGTGGGCCGGTACGAGCGGCGCGGTGACCAGCTCGATGCCTGGCTCGCCGATGACCGGATCGTCAGGGGCCGAGGTGTCGGTGAGCGCAGCAAGCTGGCGTTCGAGGCCCTGGAGGTTGTTGCTCTGGTCGATGGTGACGACGCCGTCGACCGTCATCCTCAATGGTTCGGCCAGCAGGTTGGCGCGGCGTTCGGAGAGGACCTCGCGCGCGACTTCCCGGGCGCTGGCAAGTCGTGCGTAGCGGGCGGTGAGGTCGGTCTGGTCGGTGGTGGGCCCGAGCTGGGCGAGGAGCCAAGCGAGGACGGCAGGGTTCACGGGCTCTCCTTGCGAAGCAGGGGGACCGCCGCTCGTGGCGAGTCGGCGGTCCCGGTCGGGTAGGGCTACGTGGTGGCGGTCTTGCGGCGGCGCTGCGGAGTCGGCGCTGATTCCGGATCGGGGTCCGGCTCCGGCTCCGGCTCCGGCTGGGGCGATTCGTCCGGGGCGAAGCCGAAGGGGGGCGGTCCCTCGTCCTCCGCCTGGTCCTCGGGCTCGGGCAGCACGCCGCTCTCCCAGGCGCCGGGGTTGGTGATCTCGGCAGCGAGTTCGGGTGCCGGTTCCTCACCGGGCTCCAGGACCACCCACTCCCGGGTCGTCGGATGCTGGACGTGGACAGCGGCAGAGAGGCGGGCCATCAGATCACCTTCGCAACGATGTGAGCGTCCGGGGTGTGCAGGACCGGCATGCCCACGGCAGCGCCCTTGGTCCAAATCTGAACCGGGTCGTCCTGCGCGCCGCGGGTGATGACGATGCCCGGCCGGTCCTCCTTCGTGATCTCCGGGTTCGTGCCCCGCGAAAGGGCGAGGGCCTCGGCCGTCACGCCGAAGATGCTCTGGCCCCACTTGGAACGGTCCGGGGGCAGCAGGATCCACCGGTCCTCGGGGATGACCTTGGTCTGCACGCCGTCAACCCGGACCTGGCCCTTGTAGAAGGTGACCGGCGGCAGGCCGTAGTTGTCGCGCACCACGTTGATCTGCTGTGGGGTGAGCGTCGCCGTCGGGGTGTTCGACGGGTTGACGCTGCCGTAGTACGCCGCGCGGTAGGCGTTGTTGGCCGCGAGGAAGGAGAACGCCTTGCGGCTGGTCAGCACCAACTCCGGCGCCGGGGCACCTCGGTCATCCAGGTACTGGATCCAGGCGAGTTCGTCCTTGATCGGGTCGGACGTCGGGTCGCTCCACAGCTTGGGGACGACGGGCATGTTGCCAGCCGGGACGCCCCAGTCCACCTCGATCGTCAGGCCGTTCTCGGCGGCCAGCGTGAACTTGCCGTCGGTCAGCACGTCGCCCCAGGCGAGTTCGATGCGGGAGCGGATGGCCTCGACGTGCCGCTCCGTGTCGTCATACAGCAACTCGATCAGCCGGTCCTCGTCGGCGCCTCGTGACGCCTCCAGGAGGATCTGCTCCTGCTCACCGACGAGCAGCTTCTGGCCGAGCGGGGGCAGCATGCCCTCGCGGGTGGTCTGCCACGCCTCGCGGGTCGCGAACGGCACGGATGCGTCGAAGGCCCTGTACTTGGCGACGTTGACGTACCGGCCGTTGTCCTTGACCCGCCACTTCACCTCGTCCTGCTCCAAGGTCGGGATGAGCCCGCCGGCCTTGGTGAGGAGGTGGTCCGCCTGCGAGGGGATGGCGCGGGCGAAGGTGGTCAGGTCGTTGACCGCGACATTCTTGATCAGGTCCTGAATGGTCATCGTCGACTCCTCACACGAACCGGATCTGCGGGCCGGTCACCGACGCGGTGACCTTGGTGGTATCGATGCCGCCGGGCACCTTCGCCGTCACGACCACGCCGTGCCACAGCAGCGCCGCGGGCACCTTCGCCGCCGACGGGGCATACAGCGTCTCGGCGAACACGAAGCCGGCCAGGTTCTGGCGCCCGTCGGCTGCTGCCGGGTCGAAGGACCCGTAGAGGCCGGAGGCAGTGATCTTCCCGACCGGCACCCCGGACAGGACCCGGCCGTACGGCTGGCTGGTGTCGGTGGACGCCTGGATGTGCGCGGCGGACAGCTTGGAGACATCGAGTGTGATCGTCTCGGTCGAGTCCGTGCCGTGCAGACTGCCGAGCCAGGCCCGGTCAGCGGTGTACGACACCGACGTGGTGATCGGCTGGATGGTCACAGCCTGGTCCTCCCGTGGACGCAAAGCGGGGCGGGCGCACACCCGGGTGGTGGCGTCGTCCACGGAAATACGGGGCGTGGTCCCCTGGTCCGGCTTGCCCGCCGGTGGGAGTGGCTACCGGGTGGGTCAGCCGGAGACGAAGCCGCGGCGGCGGGCCATTTCCAGACCAGCGGCGCCCGGTCGCGGCGGCAGTCCCCCGCGGCTCGGCGGGCCCCCAGCGGGTGAGCCTCCGGGCGCCGGCGGCGGGGTCTGCTGACCGAACAGGCTCGGTCGGCGTTCCTTCAGCTGCTCGGCGATGGCGGTGACGGCAGCTTCGTCCGCGTCCGGCTGATCGGCGAGGGATCGCTCGATGAGGACGACAGCGTCCGCCAGGTCCTCACCGCTCGCCCCCAGTCCGGCGAGCACGGCGCGACGTACCGCTGCCCGCTCCCGGGCATCCGCGTCGCCAACGCGCTGATTGGCCTGCCGCTCCAGTTCGGCCGCAGCCTGCTCGCGGCGCTCGACCTCCGACAGGGCAGCCTGCTCCGCCTCGCGCTTCGTGGTGATGAACGCGCCCAGCGCCTCAGGGGTGTCGAACCCGAGGTCCCCCAAGAGCTTCTTCACGGCCGCTCGACCACCCTGCGTCTTCTCCCGGGCAAGGAGGCGGTTCAGGTCGTCCTGGGACACGGTCGGGGCGTGCGGGTCCGCCGGGTCTGCGGGATCGGCCGACGGGTCGTTCGGGGCAGCACCGAGAATCGGATAGATCGGGCGACCGTCTCGGCGGTAGCCGACCGGCGCGAACGGCGAAGGGAGCGGGCGCGTCATGCGTGAACCTCGTCAAGGTCTCCAGCGCCCCCACGCCGTTGATCAGTTTAGCCCCGCCTCCGAACTGGGCCGTTTCCTGATCGGGCCGTAAGCCCGTGCGCGCGCCCAACGATGTCCCGCGAGGCTGTTAGCTTGATCATGTCGCGCTGAGGTGCGACGCCGACGGGAGCGGGGCCGCCCATCAGTAACCCACTCCACCAGCAGGAGTGCGCCGAACGGGGTCGTAAGTTCGCCCCGCTCCCGCCGACCACGTCACAACGGGAGCTCACCACACCCGCCAGGCGTCACCGCCCCCTCCACTCGTCGTACATCAGTGCTTCGACCGCCTCCTGAGCCCGCTCATCGAGCTCGGCTTCGATCGACTTCACGACCTTGAGCGCCTCCTCGTACACCCGGTGCGGGTCAAGCAGCTCGAAGAGCGTCCTGCCGCCAAGCGAGAGGCTCAGCATTCTGTTGGGGAATTCTCGCAGTGCCCTGCCCTGGAACCCCTTCTCGGAGGGAGGCATAGCCGCAAAGTCCTCCAGGCGAGCTTCGCTGAGGTGCTCCAGGGCATCCCGTACGAGCTTGAGGTCGCGGTTCTCGGGCGGCGCAGTCTCTCCCCGTTCCTTCGCTAGACGGCCACGCCACTGCTCCAACTGGTACGCGGCCCACACGAGCATGTGTTCCTCCGCCCACCAGACCCGGTAGTCGGCGGCGAGCTGCTCCTCGTCGGGGCTCCAGTCCTCGTTGCGCTCGTAGTTCCGATTGTCTATCGCGTCCTTCTTGCGAATGGTCTGTGCTCGCTCGGCTTGCCGAATGACCGCCTCAGCCCACACCTGCACCATGTGCTGGGCGACCTCTACCGCGCCGGCCTCGGGTTCTACCTCGAAAGCCTCGAAGGGGTTCGTGTCCATGCTGGCGAGGCTAGCGGTCCGGGTCACACAGGAACCCACGTCCCCAAGCCGCGAGAACCGGTGGCGTTAAGCGAGTTGCCGACACCAAGATGGCGATATGGGCAGGGGCAGATGGAAAGCGCGGTTCTTGGCGGCACCAGGGGTGGCAGCGGTGGTATGGCTCGCCGTCACCGCGTTCCGAGACGGCTGGAGCGTGGCAGACCCCCTGGCGAGCGTTCTGGGAGCGGGGTCGGGCATCTTCGCGCTGCTCTTAGCCTTGCGTTCCGAGGCCATCACGGGGAGGGCAAATGGAGCGACCCTGCCTCCGCCTCCGGTGATCCCGGACTGGGTGGTGGACCGCGAGGAAGCGGAGAGGGTGGTATCGCTGGTGCGCCGCCGTGGCGGTGGCGGATCGGTGGGCATCGCGACCGGTCTGCATGGGGCGGGCGGCTTTGGGAAGACCACGCTAGCCCAGGTCGTCTGTGCGCACCGCAAGGTGCGGCGGCAGTTTCCCGGCGGCGTGCATGTGATCACGATTGGTCGAGATGTGCGTGGGCGCGTTGCGATCGCGGCGAAGGTCGCAGAGGTAACGCGCTACGTCACGGGCGACACCATGGAGGCGGGTACCGACCCAGATCAAGCTGGGGCACGACTAGGGGCCTTGCTCGATCAGCGTCCTCGTACGCTGCTGGTTCTCGACGACGTATGGGAGGCGGAGCAGCTAACGCCGTTCCTTCAAGGCGGCGACCGGAACTGTGTGCGGCTGATCACCACCCGAAATCCCGCAGTTCTTCCGGCCGGGGCAGACCGGATTGTCGTCGACCGGATGTCCCAGAAGCAGGCGGAGGCCGTTCTCACCCACGGTCTGCCCGAATTGCCGACGTCGCTGGTCCAAGACCTGGTGCTGGTGACCGGTCGCTGGGCGCTGCTGCTTCGCATGGCGAACCAGCGTCTAGCGGCGCAGGCTGCCACCGGCGCCGATCTCACGCAGGCCGTCCAGCACCTGCTGGAGAGGCTACAGCGTCGGGGCCCCTCCGGGATCGATGTCCTCCAGGGTCCCGTGGTGGCACTGGACCTGGACGATCCCAAGCGCCGAAACCAAGCGGTACGGGCCAGCATCGAGGCCGCCACCACGCTGCTTCCGCCCGAGGGAGGCCGGCGCTTCGCGGAACTGGGGATCTTCATGGAGGACGAGACGATCCCGGTCAGCCTGGTCTGCCAGCTGTGGCAGGCAACCGCCGGTCTCCATGAGATGGAGTCGCGGGCCTTGTGTAAACAGATGGCGGACCTTTCGCTGCTGAGCCTCGACGCGCAGACCGCGGGTGGGGCGATCAGCCTTCACGATGTGGTGCGCGACTACCTGCGAAGCGAACTAGGTCCCGAACTGTCCGCAACCAATGCCTGTTTCGTTGACGGCATTGCGCGCGACATCCCCTGGGCTTCGCCTCCTCCCTCGGGGACAGGTCAGGTACGGGCGTGGTGGGGGGTGTCCGACGGGTATCTCCTGGATCACCTGATCGAGCACATGATTGATGGCGGCCTGATCACTCAGGCTGAGGAGGTGGCTTCCGACCTGCGCTGGATACGCACGCGCCTGCATCAGCGCGGCCCGACCGCCCCATGGAACGATCTCTCACTGCTCCCCACTCCGTCCGCCCGCCTCATGGCTCAGGAATTGGGACGTGCCGCTCCACTGCTGTCCCCCACGGAACCAGCTCACTTCCTGGACGGAGTCCTCTACAGCCGCCTGGGTAACGTTTCTGCCTGGCGCGCCCAGACAGCACTCCTGCTCAGCGGAACATCGCTCGTCGACCGGAACACTCCGCCCGATTTGCCTGATCCCTGCTTCGTCTTGAACCTGACCGAAGACACCGGCGTACTGACGGCGGTCGCGATCGCTCCGGACGGCACACTGCTGGCCACTGGAAATTTGCAGGGTCGTATCCATGTTTGGGAGGTCGGCACCGGCAGGCTCGTGCGAACCCTCACCAGTCCCTCCGAAAGCGTCCACGCTCTCGCACTCGGCCGCAACGCCGTCCACCTGGCCGCATCCGGCACGCGCACGGTACGGCTGTGGGATCTTCGCAACGGTCAGCAGCTCCAGCAGTGGAACGACTGGGCTCTCCGCCAGGGCGTAGCACTAGCCGTCGCTGACGGCGATGTATGGGTCGCCCATGAAAGTGACGCTATGCGCGTTTATGTTCGCAGTCTCCGGTCCGAGGCCATCCGCAGTGTGCAGGACACTCAGCAAACCTCCGCCAGAGTCGCGCTCTCAGTGAGCCCCGACGGACGCTGGCTTGCCGTGCTGAAGGATCGACACACCATCCACATCTGGGATACCAGCCGGCACTACCAGGACGGCCAAGGCCCCCTCGTCGTGGGCCGGTATCGAGGAGGTGCGTCTGCGCTCGCCATCAGCGGCGGCGGGCAGCAACTGGCCACAGCCCATTCCGATCACACCATCCGCATCTGGGACACCACAAGTGACATCAACCCGCGTACGCTGACCGGCCGCATCGACCCGGGAAAAGGGATCTCGACGAGCCAGGACGGCAGGTGGCTTGCCGCCGCAGGCGAAACCGGTCGAACGGTACTCGTATGGGACTTGACCCCGCCTCCATGCTCCATCAGCCGCGGCAACCAGGTTCGGGCCGTCGCGGTCAGCCCTGACGGTACATGGCTCGTCACCGCGAACGCCGACTACACCATGCGTATCTGGGATGCCACGACCGGGGCCCTGCGCAAAGTGATCGCCTGCCCTACAGACTTGATCCGGTCCGTCACCATCACCCCGGACGGCGACAGAATCCTCTCCGCAGGAAACGGCCGGAACCTGCGACTCTGGGATGCACGCAGTGGCACCTGCCTCACCCACTTCCCCGTCGGGTCTGCCCAATGGACTGGGGCCCTGGCTATCGGCCCCAATGCCGACTGGGTCGCCACCGACAGCAGCGACGGCGTTATCGGAATCTGGGACTTGGCCTCCGGGACACGTCGACACGCTCTGACAGGGCGCAGCCGCAACATGCATGCCCTGGCCGTTACTCCAGACGGCGCGACTCTGGTCAGCGCCGCTGACCACGGTGACGTGCGTCTCTGGAATCCGGTGACTGGCAGACTTCTACGTTCCGTGTCGGGGCACAGCGCGTCGGTGAGGGCTGTGGCCATCAGCCGGGATGGCAGGTGGGTAGCCAGCGCCGGAGGCGATCAGACCATCCGCGTCTGGGACACCACCAGCGGCGAAGGTGTGCGCTACCTGTGGGGGCACACAGCGCCGGCGAAGGCTGTGGCCATCAGCCCGAATGGCAGGTGGGTAGCCAGCACCGGAGGCGATCAGACCATCCGCGTCTGGGACGCCACCAGCGGCGAAGCAGCTGCGCTGATGCGTACGTCCGCTGCCCTGGATGCCTGCGTCTTTTCCCCTCACAGCACATCCCTGTACGTCGCATCGAGCAGTGGTCTGTTCACGTACGACATTCGAGATGTCGGGGGAGCCTAGTGCTGGCGTGATCGTCCGAGAATTGCCGGATCAGCTTCTCCTACCCGATGCCGCGGCTACGGACAACGAACGTCTCGGAACCCTGTCCATAACTTGGGCTGGTACGCGGTTCCCCCAGGTAGGGCGGCTGGAGTCGGCAAGCGCGGGACAGTCCGCGCCAGCATCGGCTCCAGCGGCGGGGACAGAGTCACGCCGGCCCCCTACCCGCACAGATGTGCCCCAACGCGAAGGGGCCGATCCGACTTGCACACGAAATCGAACAGATGGCCTAATTCAGATATGGCGCTACCGACCTTTCCACCCGATCTTGTGCAGGCTCAGGTCCGGGCGATCCGAGCCTACGATGCCCTCGCAGAGCAGCCTCCGAGCGCACCAACCGCACTGCTGCGGCACGAGCTCGTCGAGGCCCTCCGCAGTCTGTACAGCCACCCGTTCTGGGCTACGCCCGGCACATCCCCGACGGGCATAGTCGAACTCCGCCGCCAGGCCCGCGCCCGCCTGTGGGTGCCGGCCGCGTAGGGAGCGAGTCCCCGTGGCAGCCCCTCGCCCAGGAACCGCGACACCGGCCCCCCAGAACGACCAGCCCGCCGCCTTCACCCCGCCCCCGGTGCAGATCCTGCTCCCCCAAGGCGAGGTCACAGGGTTGCTGTGGGAACGGCGGCAGCTGCCCGGCGGATGGATCTATCTCGCCTCTTTCGACCTGTGGGTCTGCGACGAGGACGGCGTCATGAGTACGGCGTCCACCCGCATGTGGGTGGACGCCCCCGGCCACGCCCGGCCCGTCGCCGGCGTCGCCCCGGCCGCGTACACGGCCGTCCCCACCTACCCCTTGCCGGCGCCGGACTCCGTGGAACGGCAGCTCGGCCCCAGGCGGCCTCCCGGCTGGGTCGTGGGGCCTCTGCACCGTCGCGGCCCCGACCTCGCCGTCATCCACGCCGTCGACTGCCCCGACGCACCGACTGGTATGCGCGCCCTGACATGGGAGCAGGCACTTAATCTGGCCGAGCGGCCGGGCGTGCGCCTGTGCTCGTTGTGCGGTGCCGCCCACGAGTTGGAACCTCTACTGAACGGCTTCGACACCATCGACAGCAGCTGATGGTCCCGCCGGGAGGCCTCGACGACTGCCCCGTGCGCCAGCAGCAGCCCTTGACGTTGAAGGGTGGTCCCCCTTCGCAAAAAAGTCTGGCAACCAAGTAAGAACGGAGGGGTTCTGCCCGCTGTATATCCGACGGACCCTATCCGCGTCTGTCGCAAGGTCTGGCTGCTGACTGACCGGCGCAACGGTCAGCCCAGCAGCCAGGCCGTGGCAACCGAAAGCGCGAGCGCCTACCACGAGTTGACGGTGGGCGCCTTTGGTATGCCGAAAATCTACCCGCACGCGTGAGACGCCTTGACCACCACGCACCGCAACCGATCCAATCGCTCTTGTGACTGCGAGCAGCTACTACCCCTTGCGCGGGGAGCCCCAGACACGCACCGAACACAGACGCGGAACCAGGGAAAGGTGGAGGCATGAATGCAGTGCCCATCGCGTACGTCGCCAGCGTCACCACGCTCGCGGCCAGCAAGGCCGTCGAGCTCACAGGTGATCACTGGGACACAGCCGCCAATGTGGCGCAGGCTGCAGTGATCATTGCCGCAACAGGACACATCGTCATCTGCGGGGCAAAGCGCATGACGGACATCGGCCGCCGGTTTCGCCGGCTGATGCGGATCGCGGACGCCTTCAACGAAGGCGGCACGGCAAATGACACCGATGCCGGTGCCGCCTAGCGAAAGCACTGCCAACGAGGTCGACGGTGACGGAGACGCCACGTCGGCCTCGTTGGCGCGCCTTGAGGACTTGTTCCACCAGCTACACCCACGGATGGCCGCCCAGATCCACTATCGCTTCCGAGCACTCACGTGGAGCGACGCCGAGGACGTAGTTGCCGATGCGTTCCTCTATGCCTACCGGAATTGGGATCGTATAGGGGAACTCGACAACCTGAGCGCATACTTGACCCGTGCCGCGCAGCATCGCGCGATCGACATACTGCGCAAGCAGCAGCGCGTGAGTCTCGCGGACGAGGACACCCTTACGCATCTGATCGACCACGCTGCAGACGACCAAAACCCAGACTCAGAAGTCTGGGCTGTCGTACGCCAGGCCATCGCCGGTATGACCCCAGGGCGGGTACAGCAGGTGATCACCTTGCAAGGGGCCGGGCTGTCCGATGTAGAGATCGCCGAATCCTTGGGCATCACCAAGAATCAGGTGTACGTCCAACGCAATAGAGCCATCAAAGCCCTGAGAAGAAGGCTTGCCTCCCACATCAGAAGCAATGCGCCCCGCTCAGGTCCGAAGCCGCAATAGAAGCTTCGAGCGTCGACCGGGAACCGTCGGCTCGACGACGAGGCTTGCCGGCCCTCCCGTTGGACGCCTTACGGCCTCTGATCGCCCACCTCCGGCAGCGGCACGCGGACGGCATCCACCGTTGCTTCCGGCATTCCGAGGTAGGCACGGACTGCTGCGTTGTCACCTGTAGCGTCAGCAAGGCGGGCGGCGGCGTCGAAGGCCCGGGCCTGGATGCGTTCGATCTCGTCCTGGGCGTCGTCGATCGGATATCCGGCCCGTCCTGGAGCATGCGCACGCCGGTCTCGACGGACAGCACTCCGGCGCCGACGCCCTTAACGACTTCCTCGAGGATCGCCGCTCGGTCGGTCGGGGTATGGGGACCCCACGCCAAGTGCGCGGGCGCCGACTCCCCGGTCGACCAGCCATGTGCCTGGCCGGCCTGGTGGAGGCGCTGCACCATGCGCAGCATGATCGCGTACTTGTGGGCCCGGGCCAGGCGCATGCCGCCGACGAGGGAGTCGAGCGGCCCGAGGGTGAGTTGGAGGGCGTAGCCGGAAGGGAGGGCGGTGGGGTCGAGGGTGCCGAGGCCGGCGGCCGTCCATTCCCGCATCCACCGCTCAGCTTCGCCACGGCCCAGGGCATGGGCCAGAGGGTCTATGGCAGCCACCTGCCCCGGGGCCGCCAGAAGCACGGTGCGGCCGCTCGCCTCGCCATCCCGTGACCCATTTGAGACAATATAGACGGATAGGCGCTGGTGTTCCGGGTTGAACATTCAGTCGCGATAGGGTGGGCGTGATAAGTGGCCGTCCATCCCGCACAAAGGAGTAAACGATGAAGGTGCTAAACCTTCAGCGCCTCACGTCCCTGGTCGTGGGTATCGGCTCCAGTATCGACATCGCCGGGCTCGCAACCTACTCAGCGATGCGCAGGGCCCAGCCGGACCTTGCCCGGTTGCGCCGGGGGTCAGATTGGGAAGCAGTGGGCCGCGACCTACGCAAGGCGATGGCCGCGGAGAGAACGAAGCGCGTCACGATGAAGTAGATCTCATCGCCGACCCTGAGGCATACGTAGTCCTGCCCAGGGAGAAGTTCGAAGATTTGACGGCTGAGGCCGACGAGCTCCAGCACGACATCCACGACGCCTTCGGGGGCGGCACAGTCTTGCGCCACCGAAGCAGGGTCAGTCGACACTCAGGACCGCTTCCGTCACCGAGAGAACTCGGGGAGTATGAAGCGGCACTTCCTGGCTTGGCTGCGGAGATTGTGGGGATGGCGAAGGCCGAACAGGCCCACCGTCACAAGCAGGAAGAACTCGCCCTGAAGCAACCGTATGACCTGGCGAGGATGGGTCAAGGATGCGGACTCGTTGCACTGGTGTTCCTGGCGGCGCTGGCTGCGTACTTCGCATACAAAGGTGCTTACGGTTGGGCAGCCGCAGTCGGAGTGCTAGACATCGGCGCTATTGTCACCGTGTTCGTGACCGGTCACGCGGCGAGGGGCCGTGCGAGTGATACCGGCTCTGAAGAAGAAGACGAAGACGAAGAAGACGACCAGGACTGACTGCGTGTCCTTCGGACGCCGACAACGAAGGATCCATCTGTCCACTCGGTGGGGGCGGCGACTCTTGGAGTGGGCACCTGATGGCGCCCTGCCTTTCGCTCTCTTCCCCGCTGTGGCGCATGCGGGCAGCTGCCACGCCAGAAAATCGTCCCACGATGCGAAACTTTTCAGAGCGAGGCAGCTACCGATCAAGCATTCGATTCTAGCCATACCGATCCACCAGGTTCCCGCCTCAGGCTGCCTGGTCGTTCCGAGCTAGAAGAGGCACGTCGGGGATCTCGGTGTCGGCCTCGGGAAGGCCGAGGTAGGCCCGGACGGCTGCGTTGTCGCCCGTGGCGTCAGCGAGCCGCGCGGCGGCCTCGAAGGCCCGAGCCTGGATGCGTTTGATCTCCTGCTGCGCGTCCTCGATGGGGTAGCCAGCATCTTGGAGCATTCGCACACCGGTCTCCACGGACAGGACTCCTACACCGACGCCCTTGACCACCTCGTCGAGAACGGCAGCCCGGTCAGTCGGCGTGTGTGGTCCCCACATCAGGCGGGCAGGGTAGGAATCCCCCACAGGCCAGCCCTGGGCTTGTCCTGCCTGGTGGAGGCGCTGCACCATGCGCAGCAAGATCCCGTACTTGTGGTCGCGGGCAAGGCGCATGGAGCCGACGAGTGCGTCCAGCGGCCCGAGGGCGAGTTGGAGGGCGTAGCCGGAGGGCAGGGCGGTGGGGTCGAGGATGCCGAGGCCGGCGGCGGTGATGCGGCTGTTGGCGGCGATCCGGTCGAGGAGGTGATCGACGCGGAAGCGGAGTTCGGCGAGCTGGGCGGAGGTGTCGAGGACGTCCATGCGGCCGCCGTCGTTGAGTTGCCATACCGTGCCTGCTCGGACCTTCACCGGCAGGGGCTGCCCCGTGTTCCGGTCGATCGGGAGTCGGGCGCCAGCGAGCCCGATGATCGGGGAGCCGGTGGTGGCGCTTGCCCCGGAGGAGTCTGTGTCGGTGGCGGAGAGCTCGTCGAGGGCCTGGAGGACGGTGGCCAGGGTGGGCTTGCCCCAGTGGTCACCTGAGTGGGGGATGTTGTTGGTGATGTGGATCAGGGGGATGAAGTCGACTTGGAGGTCGAGCCGGTCAAGGACCTCGCCGTCGGAACGGGTTCGGAAGGTCGCCTTGTGGAGGGGCAGGTCGTACAACAGGTCGGAGTGCTTGAGGTCGTCGAGGTCCCATTCGGCGTCGGTGAGGTAGCACGTGTACGGGGACGGCCGCCCTGCCGCCCACGGGTAGGTGCGGGTGATGACCCCGGTCGCGGGATCCTGGACGTCGCCGGGCACAAGCAGCGCGACATCGTCGTCTCCGGCAACAGGCTCACGGAAGCGAGCGCCATCCTTGTTCGTGGCGGGGCGGCTGGCTGGCGCGATCGGTGCGAGCTCGTAGGTGATGCGGCGCAGCCTGGCCTTGGTGCCGCGGCGTACGTCTTCGGGGATCTCCCAGGCGAGGTGCACGCGGGTGGGGAACTCGCCTGAGTCCTGCTCGTCGTCCGGCCATTCGGCGAAGTAGAGGCCCGGGTCCCAGGTTCGGAGCAGGACGCGGCCCTTGGTGGGGTCCCAGGCCAGGGAGTAGACGGAGTCGCCGAGGAGGATCGCGGTCCGTTCGGCCTGCTGGAGGCGCAGCGGTAGGAGTTCCTTCTCTGCCCAGGCCCGGAGATGCTCTTGAACAGCGACGGCCTCGGCATGCCCGTCGGCCTGATCGCCGGCGGCCTGCTCCGCTCCGGGAACGGTGATCGTCTGCTCCGATCCGAGCAGGTATCCCAGGGCGGTGTCGATCAGCTTGCTCGCGTCGCCGAGCTCGCGCCGCTCTCCGCCCGCGCTGTCATCCCCGGTGATCGCGGCGACCTGGCCGGCCTGGTTGGAGTCGTAGGCGGCCAGCAGCCGGTACGCAGACAATCGCCGCAAGTCCTCGTCCGGGACCCACGAGGACGTGAGGTCGGACCAGGCGTTGAGCCCGGGGCGACGGGGGTCGGCCATGACCGGCTTGTAGTCCAGCCAGCTCCATACGTCGGTGATCAACTTGCGCAGGCCCACAGCGTTCTCCAGGCAGTCGGCCCCCGCGCCGCCGGTCCAGCATATGGGCCCTTGAGCCTGCGTCCCGGGCCATCCGGTTCGCTGACGGGGCATAGCTAGCCTGGACTCAGTTAGCCGTTCTTGAATACGTCTGCGCCGGCGGAGATCAGCGTCCCAAGTGCTGCGAGGATCGCCACCAAGACTCCGATGGCGGTGAGCTGCTCTGTCGTCGTCAATGTCTTCCACCAACGGCCATCCGGTACTTCCCCCGTTACAGCGAGCCTCCCCGCCCCCGCCCGATCGCGAGCCCAGAACTGGAGGGCCTTGAGCGCAAAGTAGAGACCAATGGCGGCAAGGACGGCCAGACTGGAAGTCGGCAGTGGTTTGTTGACCCACTCATCCCCCGTAGCGCCGGGTGGCGCACCCACCTTGCTCCCCGGGTACCACGCCACTGCGTACAGCAGCCAGAACACCCAGAAGAGAGCTCCGAGAGCTGCGCTCTGCGACTTGCGCCGCGCGTCAGAGCGGCGGGCGCTACCCCCGCCGACCGCCCCGTCCTCAAGGAAGATGCGGATCTGCGCATCTGCTCCATACACCCAAGTAGGGTCTGAGCCGATGATGCTCACCTCAACCTGCTCCTGATCAAGCTGTAAGGTGACCGCACACTTTCCCGATGAGTCTTTTGCTACGAATGCCAGATTATCCCACTTATCAGGGTCGCCGGGGAGCGGTGCGCTTCGCACAGCATCCACGAGGTCGATAAGGGTTGGCGCCCGAAAAGTACGACTATTTCGTTCAGTCGAGTACTCGATGCCAGACTCGCCGAAACCAGCTGAGGCGGTGACGAAGAGGGCATCGAGTTGGCGGCGGCCGAGGCGACACCGGTAGTAGGCATGCTTCAGCGTGACTGCCGAGGAGTGAGTAGTCATGCCGCGCATTCTGCATCAACTACACGTCAGCAATCACGACTTGGGCCACAGAGCCCCGTGCGCACGTGGCCAAGGGTAGCTACGGATCCCCTCAGCCTGCTACGGCTACGTCATGGCGCGCATCAGCGTGATCGCGACGCTACACGGGGCCGTTTCCTCATCGGGCCGTTTCGGCTCCGGTTTCCACGGGGCTGGGAACATCCACACCTCCGCTGAGGTTACCTCCGCCCATCGAAGCGGCCGTCCTCGGTGTCGTTCACGATGACGTCCAGCTGGTCAGGGTCCGCGAGTTCCGTGAGCCCGTGTACTGCGGCGTCCATCCGGTCGGGGCTGTCCATGCCTTCGACCCAGGTGACCATCTGGTCTTCGAGTTCGGTGTACTCGCCGACGTGGTGGACGAGTCCCTGCTCGTAGAGCTGCGCCACGGGTGCGGCGCGGAGGCGCTTTCCGACCTTGGCGGTGACTTCCAGGATCATCGGCATGAGCAGGCCCTTGGTGACGCCGTCAGCGCGGAGCTGCTCCCATGCCTGTCGGAGAATCTGCTTGGCCATGTCGCCGCCGTAGTTGCTTTCGACGACGAGGGCATCTGCCTTGAGTTCGAGGGCGAGGCGGCAGGCCGAAATGCCCCAGCTGTTGGCGCCCATGGGCCCGGAGCGGTCGGCCAGCAGGTAGAGGTGCCGGTCGAAGTCGCGGCCGAGGCCGATGATGCCGGTCTCGTCGTTCACGGTGGAATCGCCGCCGGCGGGGTCGACGGCGACAACGATCCGCGCCATGTCGAGGCCGGAGAACTGAACGGCGTTGATCCGTGCGGCCTCAATCCACTTCCGCTTCCAGACGCCTCCCTCGGGCGGGCGCGGCTTCTGCATGTAGAGGGCTCCCCAGACTCGTTCACCGACGCGCTTGCGGGTCTTGGCGTGATGGGTCGTGTCGAATCGCTCGGGCCAGAGGGGCTGGCCAAGCAGGCGACCGAGGGGGTCGTCGGGGCTGTCGGCGAGCGCGGGCAGGTCGATGACGTGCCAGGCGTCCCGTTCTGTCGCGAGGATGCGGCCGGCGAGGTCGTCTTCGTGCCAGCGGGTCTGGATGACGCAGATCGCCCCGGTGGGTTCGATTCGGGTCTGGAGGACGGAGGTCCACCAGTCCCACGCCCGTTTGCGCATGGTCGGGCTGTCCGCGTCGGCCATGTCCTTGACGGGGTCGTCCACGATGGCGATGTGGGCGCCGCGGCCGGTGAGGCCGCCGCCGATGCCCGCGGCGAGGAGTCCACCTTCGCCGCCAGCGATGTCGAACCGGTTGGCGGCGGAGCTACCTGTCTTGAGGTGGATGCCGAGCTCGTCGCCCCAGGTGATGATGGCGTCGCGGATCCAGCGGCCGTGGTCGTCAGCGAGGTCGGAGGAGTAGCTGGCGATCATCATGCGGTGGCCGGGGTTGCGCCGGAGGTACCAAAGTGGTGCCCATCGGCTGGCTCGGCGGCTCTTACCGTGCCGAGGGGGCATGGTCAGCATGACTCGGTCGAGTCGGCCTTCGGCCATGTCGATGAACGCCTGGTCGATGAGGTCGAGGTGCGGGGCCTGCATCTCCCGTCCGTCGGTGAGTACGGCGGCCAGGGCGCCCGGGGAGCGGTCCATGGCCAGACGCTTCTCTACGCTGGCGAGCTGGGCCCGGAGTTCAGGCGAGGCCTGTGTGGCGATGCCTCGCCGCTGGGCGGCTGGCAGAGTCTGGTAGTGGGTCAGGAGGGCCTCGTGGTCGCGCATGGCCATCAACTGCTGGCCTGGTCCGTGAGATCAATCAAGGCAGCAAGCTCGTCGACGGTGGTGTTAGCGACGTGGACAGGTCCGCCGTCGGGGCCTGCGACCTCGGTCTTGGTGGGCATGTCGAGGCCGAGCAGCCGGGCGCGGCGTTCCATGATCCGCAGAGTCCGGTCGATCGCAGCGAGGTCTTGGTCGCGGACGGCCTTCTTGTAGGCGACGAAGAACAGCCGGTCCAGCCGGTCGGCCTCCAGCGCGCGCATCTCGTCGACGTCGTCGTTGAGCTCGGTGCGCCGATCGTCCAGGGCTTTGCGTACGTCACGGCACGCGGCGTGAATGAGGGCCTGATCCTCGGGCGGTTCCTGACCCTTGCGGTACCGCTCGATTCCGTAGCCCTGGGGATAGGCGACGCGGTCGGAGTTGACGGCGGGGTCGGCGGCCAGCTTTCTGGCGATCGTGAGCCAGTCGACGCCGGCGAGGCGTAGGTCGATGGCGTCCGAGCGGCGGCGCGCGATGGCCGCACGCTGGGCCTTGTCGGGGCGTCCCACGGCGGGGCTCCTCCACTGCTCGGTGCGCCCCCACGCCCACGTCCATGATCGCACCTTGTCGCGAGCGCCCGCGGTGCCTGCTGGTTGCTGCGGCTTTCCGGCGATCGGCCACATCAGGCGGTGCCCGCTGCTAGCGTGATCGACGGAGATTCGCGTTGCCCTGGGTAGTCCCGGTGGCAGCCAGTCGCGAGCTGTACCTGCTGAGCATTCCGACGAGTGCTGGCTTGGTAAGCGAAGAGGCCCCGTCAGAGCAAGGCGGGCTCCGCAAGACCCCAGTCGAAGGAACGCTGCGCCCAGTAAGCAGCATTCAGGTTTCAGCGTCGGATGGAACTCGGTTTGACCACCCATGTGGTCGTACCGAGTGCATCGACGGAGTCGGGCGTTCGGCACGGCCCCGACTTGAAGGGACGCCGAATGCCGGCGGATTCAGCGGCCACGCTCATCATCGTGGGCTGGAGCGGGGTCATCTCGCTCACACTGCTCTTCCTCACCCAGATCCTGCGTCAGTGCGCTTCGCTCATCTCCGCGGGGCGGAAGGTCTCCGATGCGTGGAGGGGCGAGAGCCCCTCCGCCGAGGACGCGCCGGAGGCCGGTGGCGCAGGCGGCCACCAGGACAACGGCGGGGACGACGGCGAACCCATCGGGAGGCCGGAGTCGTGATCCTCGTTGGCCGGGCCCCCGGGCTCGGGAGCCCGCCCAACGATCCTTCTACATAAGCGGTAGCTGTCCGGCGACGCTGCCTGTGCCGAGACCGCGGGGGCGTTCGCTTGGGATCGTGACGACGCCGGCGGCGCGCAGGTGGTGGGCGAACTGCCAGTTCCGGCAGGTCTTGAACTGCCTGTCGGTGGCGTGGGGGTCGTCGGCTGGAATGTGTCGCGCGGTGAAGGGGATGGGGCGCGCGTCGGTGAGCGTGACCTTCAGGTCCTTGACCTGGATTTCCACGTGGTAGCCCGGGGCGGACTCGAAGGCGAGGTGCGGGTTGTCCTCCCACCGGTAGGGGTTGGTCGTGACGCCGCACAGGTAGAAGGCGATGGCGTGCCGGTGCTCGTCGAGGGTGAGTGTGAGGTCTCGGGGAGCGTCGGCCTGGACGGCACGGCTGTAGGGGCCGTGGAGGGAGCGGGCACAGTGCTGGGTCAGGTCGATGCCCGTGACGTACTTGAGCCAGAGGTAGTGATAGCGCCTCTCCCCTTGCTCAATTCGAATGGTTGGCGTACTCATAAATCCCCCTCAATTGATGAAATGCCCACCCTTCAATTATATATGAATTGCAGGAATCCAAAATTCAAGCATTTCGCCCCTCGCACGCCTCCAGGAGGGTTTCCACGAGGGGTTTATGGCGATTATGCCGGTACCCTTGCGGATATTCCATATTGAATTCAACTTCGAGCGCCCGACGGCGCACACTCGAGTCGAGCGGCAGCGGCCGGCGGCATCGTGCGTAGATGTTGCCGCCGTTGGGGTTACCAAGGATCTGCACCTCGGCGAAGTAGTTGGCCAGGAGGGCGTGAAGGGTCTCTGGGGTGTGGAACTTCTGCATGGTCCAGACACCACTGCGGAAAGTGGCAGCAAAGTTGTTCTCGTCCAGGAATTCCAGAGCCCGCCGGTAGGCGCCGTTGTTGCGGTGCTTGCGCCCCGCCGCCTTCTTCTCGATCGAGCCGCGGGAGCGCGTGCCGGTATAGAACACGCCGTGGCCGGAGAGCAGCGAGTTGCAGGTGGCGATGACGTGCTCTTCGAACTCCAGGGAGGTGACGGAGTTCAGGACGCTGTCGAGGACGACGACGTCGTAGAGGCCGTTGGCCTGCACGTCTCGCTGCAGGCTTCGGATGTGGGAGACGGTCGCCGCGATGTCGAGGGCGTTCTTTTTCCCGGAGGCCTTGACGTGGGGTTCGTACCAGTGCGCCGGGTAGCCCTGCTCCTTGAGGCGTTTGATGTAGGCGGCTTCGCCAGCGCCGAAGTCCACGATGCGCTGGCCGCGCTTGAGTTCCGGCAGGACGTAGCGTTCGTAGGTGGTCGACTTGTGGGAGTCGCCTTCGTCTCCGCCGAGCCGGTGCATTTGGCACCAGTGCTGGTTGTAGGCCTTGATGCCGAGCTGGGTGTAGTCGTAGACGCCGTAGTCTCCCTCCAGCCATTCGATGAGCTCGTCGGCTTCTTGGACCGATACGCGGTAGCAGAGAACCGGGTACTTCAGGTCGTGTCCGACGACGGCGTAGTCGTTGTTGAGGATGACGCGGCCGGCGGAGTCGGCGACGATCGAGCCCCACGGGCCGTAGCGGGTCACGAGGCGGCGGATCTCCTCCTGGACGGCCGCGTTGCTGCGGGCGACGACGGTGATGTCCTCAGGCTGGAGCCAATGCCAGCCGTGGATGTCCTCGGTGGCGCTGGACGCCACGACTCGGGACCCTTCCGTCTCAACGGAGTTGTGCAGCAGGTTGAACTGCACCTCGTCGTGGGTGGTGACGTGTTTGTTCAAGAGCAGGGCGGGAACGGTCTGGTCTCCGTTGGCCTTGAGGCTCTTGGTGCGCTGGTGGCCTGCGATCAGGATGCCGTTGCCGTTGACGATGACCGGCTTGACGCAGCCGAACAGCGCGAGGGACTGCTTCAGCCGCTCGAAGGCGTCTTCGGACAGGCGCCGCGGGTTGTACGGGGCGGGCTTGAGGCGTGTGAGGGGGAACTCCTCGACGAACTCAGGCATCGCCGGCCTCCCCATCGGGGCTCTGGCCGCTGTCGAGCAGGTAGTGGGCGAACCCCGAGTCGGTACCACGGCGCTCGTAGTACGCGGTGTGGAACGTGTTCAGGCGGTCGACTTCGGCGGCGGTGATCTGGACGCGGGTGGCGCCCCACTGAATGAAGCCCCACTGGAGGTGCTCGTCCCTGATCTTGTCGCCGTCGTTGGTGATGGTCTCGGCGGGAAGCACGGACGGCAGCATGGTGTCGAGGAGTTCGTCGAGCGCCGTCTGGTCAAAAGCCGTACCCTGAAGATCGGGGAGCTCCTCAAGAATCTCCACAAGGAGAGCAGAGTCGTAACCGGCGAGGTCGGAAGTCCGGTTGTCGACAACGACGATGCGTGCAGCTGCCTCGTCGTCGACGTCCACCCACGTGGCTGCAATCTGGTCCCAACCGAGTTCAACGACCGCTCGGTATGTGTGGTTTCCGGCCAGGATTTCTCCGGGCCGTCCCGTGCGACTGCCCCTGTTGGCGACGATCGCCTTGTACTGCCCGTTGACGGAGAGCGATTCAGAGATCGCCGAGACGTCGCCGTTTCGCGGGTTGCGGTGATACGGGACGAGATCCACAACCGGCACCGCGAGGGGCACCAGCTCCTCAGCGATTCTGGCGCGCATGGCACTCATGCTTGGTGTCCTTTGCTAGACGTCTCCCCCGCGCCCTAGCTACGGCCAGCCTAGATGACGCCAGCGCCGGACTGGTCGATTGCGTGGAAGCGTTCCCGCCGGTCAATTTAGTCAAGCCGAGGCCCGATTGACAGAAGACCTGAATGTCAGGGCCGATGAGGAGGAGGCCATGCCGAGGCTTACCAGACAGTACCTCCAAGATCACATCATGAACCCCGAAGGAGGCACCAGGAACCTAGTCGAAACGCCAGGCACCTTCGCGGACATACTCATCGATCGGATCCTATTGAAGGCTCAGGAGCAACTGGAATCCGGAGTCGACGAGTGCGACGAAATCGAATTGTCAGTTCCAGTGCAGCTGCGACCTGTGATCAGCACGCCGTCGCCCAACTGCATCGAAATACGTATCCCATTGAGAGGCCAAGATGATCTCTGCTACCACAGGCACCCCATCCGCGGGTGCCCCGGGTACGATTCATACCGCCCATCCGCTAGGGGGAGGGGCACACTGAAGCTCACCAGGGAATACCTTCAGGATCACATGATGAACCCCGAAGGCCCCCCCACCAGGAACCTGGTCGAAACACCTGAGACGTTCGCGAACACCCTCATCGACCAAGTCCTGATGAACGCTCAAGAGCAACTGAGCCCAGAAGCCGACGAACGGGACGAAATCGAACTGTCCATCCCAGTGCGACTACGACCTGTACCCAAGGCGCCTCTGCATGCCTGTGTCGAGCTGTGCGCCGAGGTGGCCGGCAAGCGGATCTGCTTTCACAGGACAGACTGTCGCGTGGGGATAGTAGGGATTGGAGAGTCAGGCCGCTAGGCCGCCATGCGCATCAAGTGCCTGCACCTCAAGGGAGAAGACCATGGCGAAGCTCACCAGAAAATACCTTCAGGATCACATGATGAACCCTGAGGGCCTCCCCGCCAGGAACCTGGTCGAAACACCTGAGACGTTCGCGAACACCTTCATCGACCAGGTCCTGATGAACGCTCAAGAGCAACTGGGCTCAGAAGCCGACGAACGGGACGAAATCGAACTGTCCATCCCAGTGCGACTGCGACCTGTAGCCAACGCCCCTCTGGGTGGGTGTGTTGAAGTCTGCGTCGGAGTTGTGGTGACCGTTTGCTACCACAGGGGATACAAGGGAGATCACCCCGGTAAGGGCTAGCCGACTAGACCCGCAGAGAGGGAAGGAAACTGGTAAATCCGGACGAACGATCCGCTTGGCTTCCCAACTCGCGCTTCTTTAGCGGTAGATCTCAGAAATCAGGCACAAGTCTCACAGGATGCGAGCCAGATAGCATGAGTTTCCAACGGCCCACTTCGATGCCGCTAAGATTTCGGTCTTTCACGATGCTCGGCTCTTTGCCCGACAATCAATTGCCACATCTAGTGCGGCAAGGTTTCGCGGCCCCTCAGCGTCTGGCCGGGCGGGCCGGAGCCTCACAGGGAGCCCGTCTCGTTCGGCGAGAAGCCGGAGGTACAGCGGGTAGTCCGCGGGGTGACCGCGGTAGTCCGGATCGAGTGGCTCGTCGTCCACGTGACGCTCCTTGTGCACGGAACCCGCTCTCGCTGGGGCGGGTTCGTGAGGGTGATGAGGTAGCGGAGGGCGGCCTCCTGGCCCCGCGTTGATGCGGAGCCGATGCCTGGCGGGTAGGGCGCGGGGGGTTGGCCACCCGCCAGGCACCGAGGAGTTGCCGCATGCCACGGCGTCGCTGGTCGGCGTCCTCGTACCGCCGACCAGCAAGTAGACACTAACACTTCACAGTGTTGGTATCTATCTTTTGGTGTCAGAAGAGGCCGTCCTGAGATGCCCTCTGCTCCGATACTGGCGCCTCGGCGGTACGACGCCCTGCCAGCTCGGAGAGCTGCGGGCGCACAGGGATCACGGTCAAGACGGTGCGGACGCCCCTGAACCAGTGATCCGGCAGCGGTGTGATGGTGCCGCGGGCTTCACGTACCTGGCTACGGAAGTCCGCCGCCAGCGCGTTGGTCCGGAAGGCGAGGCCGGCGAACATGACCGCGACAAGCAGCCCGTTGGGGCGGACGCATCGAAATGCGCGCTGCACGTGGCGGATGTCGAGCTGCTTGGCGAACGGCGGGTTCATGACCACCCGGTCGTAGCGTGCGGACACCGGCAGGGTGAGGAAGTCGGCGACGGTCACCTGCCGGGCGTAGCCCTGGCTCCTGATGATCTCGGCGCGGCCCGGGGCGAGTTCGACACAGTCGACCACGCTGCCACGAGCGGCGATCCGCTCGGCCATGGCGCCGGTACCAGCGGACGGTTCGAGGACTTCCTGCCCTGCTTGCAGGTCGGCAAGGTCGAGGATCTCGTCGACGAGCGCAGGCGGCGTGGGGAAGTAGCCACGCTCGGAGTCGGTGGTGACTTCCCCCTCTGCGAGCAGACCGGCGACGGCGTCGGCCGCGTTGGCGGGGAAGATGTGGCCGCGCTTCCTGCGGTCCCACCTTCCGCCGACCGCCGAGAGGGCAAGGTTCACGCGCTGGTAGAGGCGGTCTTCGAGCTGGCCGGTGAGATGCAGGTCCGCCCCTTCGCAGCGTGCGGACCGGATGGCTTCGAGTACGTCGGCGTCGATCTTCACGATCGGCCCTCGCTTCCGTCCTGGACACGGGAAGCGGCGCGCGCCTGCACCAGCTCGGCTTCGAGTTCGACGAGCCGGGCGGTAACCATGAGCGCGAACCGCGTGTCGACGGACCCGCCGGCGGCGCGGAGGAGTTCGGCCGTAGCGCGGCGGGTGAGGTCGTCTGCCTTACGGGCAGCCTCGTCACCCTGGTCGGCGCGGGCGAGGATGAGGCAGGCCGCCGCGCGCTCGACGAGGCTCTGGGCTTCCGGGTCGTACTCCTTGAGGGCGTTGCCCGGCGTCGGGGCCGAGAAGAGGCCCTCGCGGACGTTGCGCATGGAGTGAATTTCGTTGATCACTGCGGGCTCCTTGAAAGGGGCGGGCGGCCCGTTGGGGGCCGCCCGCCCTGGAGGGTTGGTCAGGCTGCGGACTCGGCCGTCTCTGCGGCGACGTCGGTCGGCTCCGGCTCACCCTCGGAGGCCTGCGGCTCGGCGGCGCTCGCCAGGTCCGCCTCAGCGGCCTCCGTGCCCTCGGCGTCTGCGCCGTTGGTGGCGGCTGCTACCAGCGCCTCGGCCTCTGCGGCGAGGTCCGGCGCCTCCGCCTCGGCGCTGACGATGATGGAGCTGGCCTCCGCGTGGGCGACGGCCTGGCGGACCTGGAAGCGCGCCTTCTCCAGGTGCTTGGCGGCACGGTCGAGCTGCTCCAGGCGCTGGGCGACCTCCCCGGTGAACAGCTTGGAGAGGTGCTGAGCGTCCGTCTTCGCAATGCCTTCCAGCAGGCCGCAAAGGCGCTCGATCTCGTCAAGTGCGCTCTTGGCCTTGGCGGTCTCCTTCGTGCGCTCCGCCTTCTGCTCGGGGGTCATCTCCTCGACGTCGACCATGGACTGCTGGGTCGCCGCCGTCTCCTGCTTACGCAGGGCGTAGGCGATGTGGACGAGCTGGTTGTCGGTCAGGTCGCCCTTCTTCCACTTCTCAAAGACGCCCTTCTGGTTGTCCTTCGACAGGGCGGCGATCTGCACGGCGGCCTGGGTGCCGATGTGGTTCAGGTTGACGGCGGTGGCAACCTCGGGTCGCAGGCCGAGAAGGGCGAGGCGGGCGTTCACGTAGGGGACCGTCTTCGAGACCTTCTTGGCGACGGCCTGGATCGCCTCCTTCGGGGCGATGTCCGCCCCCTGCATGTCGAGGAGCTTCTTGAAGCCCTTGGCCTCTTCGAGCGGCAGCATGTCGGCCCGGGTGATGTTCTCGACCATGGCCTTCTCGAAGGCGGCCGCGTCATCGATGGCCTCACCGTCGGCGCCGGTGATGATCCGGGCGTCGATGGTGATCTTGCCCGCGATCTGGCTGGCCCGGAAGCGTCGCTCACCGGCGACGATCTCGAATCCGCCGGCCGCGCGCTTGCGGACGACGATCGGCTGGAGCAGGCCGTGCTCGTTGATCGAGTCGGCCAGCTCCTGGAGCTCGGCCGCATCGAAGTGCTCGCGAGGCTGGCCCTCGTTGCGGTGGATCTGAACGAGCTTCAGGCTGGTGTTCTTGGTGCCCATCTGATTCTCCAAGAGGTCGTTCGGAGTGAGGGTTTCTCCCCGCTCCTTCTGTTTCTATTCTATATGCATTCAGAAGGTGGGTCCACACTGGCCGGAAGATTTCGCACGTCAAAAGCCCGGCACGACCGCGAAGGTCGCACCGGGCTTCAAGAGCCGCCCCTATCCACTCACCTTGCCGCAGGAGCCGGCCGACGCCAGCACCGGTCCGCACACAACCGCCTCGGGAGCCACAACCGCAAGGGCGGCAAGTACCTCATGCGCTCCGATCTCCCCGAGGTCTACGCACCCCTCCCTGCGCGACTCCCCCAATCGCGCGAGCACCCGCTCCAATTCGACCGCCACGCCGTACCCTTCCGTGTCGCACAATTCCCCCAGCTCCCCGCAGCAGGACTTAGATCCCTACACAAACACGTATGCGGCACACCTTTGTGCACAGACACCTGCATCGGCCGCAGGCCAAAAAGGTGAGGGCGACCCCACCTCTAACATGCGACTCAACGGATCTCATTGATCCTGCTTCGGAGAGTGACCTAATGTCAATAAAGATAGACAATGGATCGAACTGACCGGTTCCGCATGGGACTGGCCAGGATCCAGCCAACCTGTCCGCCACCCATCGCGGCCGCTCGGGCGGCCGCCACGAAGGACCCCAATTATGGCCCCCGACGCCGACATCTCACTGGCAAGCAAGCTGGCACTGCTGTTGCGTCGGAAGGCCGCTCGCACCGGGCGGAGGCCCAGCGTGCGGACCCTGGAGCGGGCTACCGCAGCCACCCCCGGCGGGAAGCCGGCGATGACCCACCAGGTCATCAATGACCTCCTCAACGACGAGAAGCGTGACCCGAAGACATCACAACTCCTCGGACTCGCAAGGGCATTCGATGCTCCGGTAGCTTTCTTCCTCCCCAGGTACAACGGCCTGACCTCTTTGGAGGTCTACGAAGCCTCAGCGGATGCCCGAGAGGCGCTGCGGCTCATCCACGATCTGGGGGACGACGGGGCAGCAGAGCTGCTGGAGGCCGCGCGCGCGATCCGAAGGCGGCACGGCAAGACCGACACCAAGATTCCCGAGGTGCCGGAGCTGCCGCCCATGGTGGAACCGCCGCGCCCCGGCCGGCGCCGCCGCCTGTCGTTTACTGAGGCTGCCGACCGGGCCGTCTCCGACCTGGAAGGACTCTGAAACACCATCATGGATGGCATCGTCTTTGGCATATGCACCCTGGTCGGGATCGTAGGGACCTGGCACGCCGCCCGAGACGCCCGGCGTCTGCGCAACCGAAGCGAGTATCGGATCGCCCGCGCTGCTCGCGCCGTTGGCTTCGGTGTCGCCACGGTCGGCGTGCTTATGGCCGTACCGGCGGTCGAGCACCTGCTCGAAGACCTGACGGGTGTGAACAACTCCGCCAGGCTCGGTACTCATATTTGCGTCGTGCTGTGGTGCGGAGGCCTCCAGTTGATGCTGGTGGACTGGTCCTATAACCACGAGGTCCTGAGGGCCAGCCTGTACGCCCGCGTCGCTCTCGGCATCGTCGTGTTGGCCGCGATGTTGCTGCTGTTCATCGCGACGATTGGGCCAGAGGTAGAGATCACCACCCGCTTCGCGGAGGAGCCTGGAGTGACGGTCTATCTCCTGGTCTACCTGACCTACGTCGCCATCACCTGCGGCGAGATCACGTTCCTGTGCTCCGGCATGGCCCTTTCGACGGCCCGCCGCGGTCACACCTGGACGGCGCGAGGTCTTACCACCTCAGCAGCCGCAGCCATTCTGGGCGCCGCCTACGCCATCAGCAAGGGCTCGTACCTCGTACTGCACTACCTTCGCCACCCATGGCCCCTGCGGTATGAAGAGATCGTCTCCCCCCTCCTCGCCGGCCTGGCAACAGTGGCCCTGATCACCGGCCTGACGATGGCCATGGTCGGCCGACGGCTTACCCAGCGGAAGGACGACCAGCTCGCGGCCTAACGGCCCGGCAGCTTCCGCCAGTCCAGCACCACACGGCCGGGCTCGATGGTTCGCACTCCCCGCGCGCTGGCCGGGAACACCCGTACGCCCTCCAGGAAGAGCAGGGCGATGGCCTGCTTGGAGGCGTGCGGGGCCGTGTTCCACCAGCGAACCGCGTCGGAGGCCCCGCCGAGCTGGAAGTTCGCCATCTGCTCCGCGAACCGCAGGCGCGTCCGACTGACCTTGAGTTCTTCGTTCACGGCGTTCTGGGCGGTGAGGAAGGCATCTCGGGATATCTGTCGACGGCCGTACAGGTCGGCCGCCTCCCGCCCTCGCTCCTCCTGTTCGGCGATCGCCTCCTTGAGGCCGACGACCTGCGCCCGAACGGCCTCTTGCGCGGCCTCGATGCTTGCCCGGACGCCGGGCTTCAGCAGCTCGGCAACGAGGTACTCGGCCACGTACGTCTCAAGAAGCTCGGCGTCGACCCGGACCTCTCCACAACCTCCGCGCCCCTGCTTGTCCTTCGGGCGGCAGCGATACCCCGGGCTCCCCGCGTTGTTGCGAGCTCCCGTCAGGTGCTGCTTGCACTTCCCGCACGAGGCGAGACCCCCTACATCTCCGGTGAGGAGGTAGCCGTAGGGGGCTTCGGGCTTCGCCGTCTTCCGCTTGGCACGGCGCTCCTCCAGGGCCGTGAACTCCGCAGATGTAATGGCCCCGGGGTGGCCTGCGTCGACCAGCTCGCCGTTCTCCTCGCGCCTGAGTCCAGCGATAGCGGGGTTCTTCAGGAGGCGGCCGACACTCGCATCCTTCCACTCACCCCCCAGGGTCCCCCGGTAGCCCTGGGCGTTGGCCCACACTGCGATGTCCTGGTCTGACTGCGGAGGGTCCAGAAGGGCACGGCTGGCCATCTCTCGCAGCGGCCCGACCTCGTCTTCGTGGAGGCGGCGCCGCGAATTGTCCGCGAATCCGTAGAGCCGTGGCATGCGGTTCCGTCCGATCTCTTCTCGTTCTCCCTCGTGGCGGGCCGATCCTAGGTCACGGTCCATACCAATGGCACGTTGCGTCTCAAGATCGACACCCGCTGCCGCAGCTAGCGGCCCGGCGGTTCAACGCCCAGTACACGCCACAACGCGGCAGCTGGTACGCGCGTCGTACCGCCGAGCGGCAGCGTCCTCACTGGGAATTCACCCGACTTGATCAAGGCATAAGCCTTGTGCACACCGATGCCGAGCGCCCGAGCCGCCGTCGACACGTTCACCGTCGGCGGAAGGGCCAGAAGCTCCTCCAAGGTCATCCCAGCGGCTGCGGAGCCGGTTCCCGAACTCTCTTTCACTGTCATCTCGTCGTCGCGTTCTCCCCCGCGCCAACTTGGACATAAGAATACTCCAACACTCCAGTGTTGGGGCAAGATGAACAAGATCTGGCAAGGATCGACACGCAGATCCACATCAGGAGGGGGCCCTCATGTCGTTCAATCCCACCTATCAGCGGCGCTGCGCCTGCAAGGGCGAGGCACTCGATGACAGAGGGAATCCAATATTCGACGCCGGCGGCGACCCGGTGGTGAAGATGCTCGGTGCCAGCTGCCCCAAGCTGCCGCAGAAGGGCCACGGCCGCTGGTACTTCTACTTCGAGCTGGAGGCCGGTGAGGGCGGCGAGCGAAAGCGAGTGCGCCAGGGCGGGTTCGCGACCAAGGAGGCGGCACAGCAAAAGGCCGCCGCGGTCTACCGGGACGCCGACCGCGGTACTGACGTCCTGAGCAACGCCACTGTCGGCGAAGATCTCACAGCGTGGCTGAAGCGGAAGAAGAGCCTGGCGCGCACGACCCTGCACGGTTATGAGGAGCACGTGGCGCTCTACCACCTGCCCCACCTCGGGCATGTGAAGCGGCGCGACCTCAAGCTCCGCCACATCGAAGCGATCTACGCCGCCATCGAGCGCGAGAACGCAGAACGTCTCATCCACCACGCGAAGGTGGTGGAGCTGACGCAGGCCCGCGACACGGCCCACACGACATGGGTACGCGCCTCGGGCGACAAGGAGGCCCGCCGATTGACGCGGCAGGCGTGGCTGGCAGCGAACGCCGCACTCCGCGCCGGCCGGAAGGGTATGCGGAAGGTCACCAGCGCCACCACGATGCACCGCATCAACGACACCCTCAGCTCCTTCTTCAGCAGCGGCATCAAACGCGGCGACTACTCCACCAATCTCGCGCAGCTGGTCGAACTCCCCTCCGTCAAGCGCCCCAAGGCACTGGTCTGGACGCCGGAGCGTGTTGAACGCTGGGAGCGGACCGGCGAGAAGCCTTCGCCCGTCATGGTCTGGACGCCCCAGCAGACCGGCGCCTTCCTCGACTTCATCAGCGAGGACCGTCTCTACCCGCTGTGGCACACGTTCATCTTCCTCGGGCCTCGCCGCGGCGAGATGTGCGCGCTCCCTTGGCCGGAGGTCAGCTTCGCCTCCCTCTCGCTGCGTGTTTCGGCGCAGATCGTGGAGGTGGCCTACCGCACGTACGGCGAAGCCCCGAAAGCCGACAGCGTGCGCACCATGTCGATCAGCGAGGAGTCGGCCGACGTTCTGGGCGCCTGGAGGAAGGCGCAGGCTGCCGAGCGGGAAGCCTGGTCCGGCGAGGACGCCTGGGTGGAATCCGACCACGTCTTCACCCAGGAGAACGGCGAGCCGTACCACCCGGACTGGGTCAGCCGCCGATTCAAGCGGCTGGTCGAGCTGTCGGGGCTGCCTCCTGTGCGGCTGCACGATCTGCGCCACATCTCAGCCACGTTGTCGTTGTTGGCGAAGAACGACATCAAGGTGGTCCAGGAGCGCCTGGGGCACAGCTCCCGGCAGATCACGTCAGACACCTACACGAGCGTGCTGCCACAGCTGCTCACGGCCGAGGCGGAGTCGACGGTGGCGATGGTCCCGCGGGCTTCGAAGGAGGCGCCCAGCAAGCCCAAGAGGGCCGCCAACGCGAGGAAGGGGAGGGCGACCAAGCGGGCGTCCGCAGCTGAGGCTGGGGACGCCGCCTGACCTGCGTCCTCAATTCGTCCTGTCGATCATGAAAAATCTACCGACAGGAGCCGTCAAGATCCCCGGAGCTTCTGGCCCTGCCAGCTAAGACGCTGGTCAGAACGTTTCTGCTCCCTCAAGCGGTGGTGGGGCGGGTGGGACTCGAACCCACGGCCGACGGATTATGAGTCCGCTGCTCTAACCGGCTGAGCTACCGCCCCTTCACGGCGTGGCGCGTACACGTGTGCGCGCCGTCTGCCGCAGCATAGCCGCTCATACGATCTCCTGCCTCGGATGCCTCGCATGATCGGCTTCGCCTGTTCAGAGAGACCGCGCCGAGGGCTGTCCGGTTCCCGGACGGGGCGACAAAGAAAAGAAGAGGACCCCTCGGGGTCCTCTTCTTCTTCCTTGCTCCCCCGGCTGGACTCGAACCAGCAACCCTCCGGTTAACAGCCGAATGCTCTGCCAATTGAGCTACAGGGGACCGCGCTCCCCCGACTGGACTCGAACCAGTAACCTGCCGGTTAACAGCCGGCTGCTCTGCCAATTGAGCTACAGGGGATTGCTGCGGTGCATCGAACAGCCCACCTCCGGCGTTGCCGGGGGGCGAGTGCCCGTTGCGAGTCATAGATTAGCGCAAGCAGGGGGGTGCTCCGCCAATCGGTATCGACAGCGGGCCGGGCACCACACGACGAAGGGTGACAGGCATGCGGTACAAGGTCACGTTCGTGGTCGGACTGGCCCTCGGGTACGTGCTCGGAACCCGGGCCGGACGCGAGCGCTACGAGCAGCTGCGGAAGTCCGCCCGCCAGCTCGCGCAGAACCCGGCGGTGCGCAACGCCGCCGAGACCGCGGGGCAGACCGGGCGCGAGTTCGCCGGGAAGGCCTTCACCGCGGTGAGCCAGAAGGTCGGCGACGCCGTCCCGGACTCGCTCGCCGGGCGGGTACGGGGCCTGCGCGACCGGGTCGGCGGCGGCGCGGGTGAGGACGACTGGGGCACGAGCAACACCTGATCGGCAGTACACGCCTGGGGCCCACGGGATCCATGAGGTTCCGGGGGCTCCGGACCGGTCGCGTCCGGCCCCGCGTGCGGCAGAATTCACCGCATGGGGATAGTCGCCGGGCTGGACAGCTCTTCCGCGTTCACACGCATCGTCGTCTGTGACACCGAGACCGGCGCCGTGCTGCGCCAGGGGTACGCACCCCATCCACAGCCCACGGGTGAACCGGACGGCGCGAATCCGCACGAGACCGACCCGCAGGCCTGGCTGCTCTCGCTCGGCGAGGCCGCCGGCGGCGGACTCCTCGAAGGGGTCCAGGCCATAGGGGTCTCCGCACAGCAGCACGGCCTGCTGCCGCTGGACCCGCAGGGCGCCCTCGTGCGTCCCGCCCTCGTCGGCAACGACAAGCGCGGCCAGGTCGCCGCCGCCGACCTCATCGAAGCCTTCGGCGGCCGGCACCACTGGGTCGAGGCGGTGGGCTCGGTCCCGCACTCCGCCCAGCCGGTCGCGAAGCTGGCGTGGCTGGCCCGCAACGAACCCGAGGCGGCCCGCCGGATCGCCGTGCTGATGTCCCCGCACGACTGGCTCGTCTGGCAGCTGCTGGGCCGCCCCGCCCGGCGGACCACCGACCGCGGCGGCGCCTCCGGCACCGGGTACTGGTCGGCCGCCACCGGAACCTGGCGCCCCGACCTGGTCGAGCTGGCGCTGGGGCACCGGGCGCTGCTGCCCGAGGTGCTCGGCCCGGCCGATGCCGCCGGGACCACGCCCGAGGGGCTGCTGATATCGGCCGGCACCGGCGAGACGATGGCCGCCGCGCTCGGGCTGGGGCTGGGGCCCGGCGACGCGGTGGTCTCGCTCGGTGCCTCCGGTTCGGTGATGGCGGTGCACCACGAGGCGGTGTCGGAGCCGGGTGGGCTGGTCACCTCGCTGGCCGACGCCGGCGGCATGCACCTGCCCGTGGTGAACACCTCCAACGCCGTACGGGCCCTGCGCGGCACCGCCGAACTGCTCGGCACCGATCTGGAGGGGCTGTCCGAGCTCGCGCTGAAGTCGACGCCGGGCGCGCACGGCCTCGTACTCCTGCCGTACCTGGAGGGTGAGCGGACCCCGAACCTGCCGCACGCCGCCGGCACCCTGTCCGGGCTGCGCCGGGACTCGATGAAGCCGGAGCACCTGGCCCGGGCCGCCTTCGAGGGCATGCTGTGCGGGCTGGTGGACGCGCTGGACGTGCTGCGCTCGCGCGGGGTCGAGATCCGCCGGGTGTTCCTGCTGGGCGCGGCGGCCGAGCTGCCCGCCGTGCAGGCCGCGGCTCCCGGGCTGTTCGGCACGCAGGTCGTCGTACCGGCGCCGGCCGACTACGCGGCGCTGGGCGCGGCGCGCCAGGCCGCCTGGGCGCTCGGTGTGGCGCAGGGCACGCTGGCCCCGCACACCCCGCCGGTCTGGCCGGCCGCGTCGGCGCAGGTCTTCGAGCCGGGCGAGGAATTCGCGGCGTGGCAGGGGGTACGCCAGCAGTACATCGCCACGCGCGAGCAGATCCACCCCGGGGCGTTCCAAGGGGTCCGTCCCTAGGGGTCCGTCCCTAGGGCGATGGTCGGGGTGGGCTGGTCCTTTTGACCGGCCTTTGCGAAATCGGGTGGGGATCACAGGGCCGGTTGGCCCAAGATGGGTCGAACCCCTCGATCGTGCCGACCGGAGCCTGCGCGTGCTCATACGACTTCTGCGGACCCATTTGGTTCCGTATCGGAAACCCATCGCGGTGCTGGTCCTGCTGCAACTGCTGCAGACCAGCGCCAGCCTCTACCTGCCCACACTCAACGCCGACATCATCGACAACGGTGTCGTCAACGGCGACACGGGCTACATCCTGCGCTTCGGCGCGTTGATGCTCGGCGTCTCCCTCGTCCAGCTCGTCTGCAACGTCGGCGCCGTCTACTACGGCGCCCGTACGGCCGCGGCCTTCGGCCGGGACCTGCGCGCCGCGATCTTCGACCGCGTGCAGAGCTTCTCGGCGCGGGAGCTGGGCCAGTTCGGCGCCCCGTCGCTGATCACCCGTACGACGAACGACGTCCAGCAGGTCCAGATGCTGGTGCTGATGACCTTCACGCTGATGGTCTCGGCCCCGATCATGTGCGTCGGCGGTATCGCCATGGCGCTCTCGCTCGACGTGAAGCTGTCGGGCGTCCTGCTCGCCGTGGTCCCGGTGCTCGGGATCGCCGTCGGCGCGATCGTCTTCCGGACGCGGCCGCTGTTCCGCCGGATGCAGGTGCGCCTGGACACCGTGAACCGGGTCCTGCGCGAGCAGATCACCGGCAACCGGGTGATCCGTGCCTTCGTCCGCGACGACTACGAAAAAGACCGCTTCCGGGAGGCCAACGCCGACCTGACCGGCGTCTCGCTGGCCGCCGGCAAGCTGCTCGCCTACATGTTCCCCACGGTCATCGTGGTCGTGAACATCTCCAGCGTCGCCGTCATCTGGTTCGGCGCGATGCGCGTCGACAGCGGCGGCATGGAGATCGGCCAGCTGACGGCCTTCCTCGCCTACCTGATGCAGATCGTCATGGCCGTGATGATGGCCACCTTCATGTTCATGATGGTGCCGCGCGCCGAGGTCTGCGGCGAGCGCATCCAGGAGGTCCTGGACACCGAGTCCAGCGTGGTCCCGCCCAAGGACCCGGTGCGCGAACTCACCCGCCGCGGCCGCCTGGAGCTGCGCGGCGCCGACTTCCGCTACCCGGGCGCCGAGGCCCCGGTGCTGCGCGGGGTGGATCTGGTGGCCCGCCCCGGCGAGACCACGGCGGTCATCGGCTCCACCGGAAGCGGCAAGTCCACGCTGCTGGGC
The DNA here is from genome assembly GCF_041106355.1 of Streptomyces sp. BF23-19. Lineage (NCBI taxonomy): Bacteria > Bacillati > Actinomycetota > Actinomycetes > Kitasatosporales > Streptomycetaceae > Streptomyces > Streptomyces sp. BF23-19. The sequence continues at coordinate 86,294 of NZ_JBGBPT010000029.1, forward strand.
CTGGTCCCGCGGCTCTTCGACGCGACCGGCGGCGAGGTCCTCGTCGACGGGGAGAACGTCCGCGCACTCGACCCGGACCTGCTGGCCAGGACGGTCGGCATGGTGCCGCAGAAGCCGTACCTGTTCTCCGGGACCATCGCCTCCAACCTGCGCTACGGGCGCCCGGACGCGAGCGACGAGGAGCTCTGGCAGGCGCTGGAGGTGGCCCAGGCCAGGGAATTCGTCTCCGCGCTGGAGGGTGGTCTGGACGCCCCGGTCAGCCAGGGCGGAACCAATGTCTCCGGCGGCCAGCGCCAGCGTCTGGCCATCGCCCGCACGCTCGTGCAGCGCCCGGAGATCTACCTCTTCGACGACTCCTTCTCGGCCCTGGACTACGCGACGGACGCGGCGCTGCGCGCGGCGCTCGCCCGCGAGACCGAGGACGCGACCGTGGTCATCGTCGCCCAGCGGGTCTCCACGATCCGGGACGCCGACCGGATCATCGTCCTGGACGAGGGCCAGGTCGTGGGTGAGGGACGCCATCACGAGCTGATGGCCGACAACGAGACCTACCGGGAGATCGTGCTCTCCCAGCTGACGGAGGCGGAGGCCGCATGAGCGGGCCCGGAGGACGGATGATGATGGGGCCGGCCCAGCGGTCCATGGACTTCAAGGGCTCGGGCAAGCGGCTGCTGCGGCAGCTCGCGCACGACCGGGCCAAGATCTGGGGCATGGTCGCGGCCGTCGTCGGCAGTGTCGGCTGCGCGGTGGTCGGCCCGAAGATCCTCGGTGAGGCCACCGACCTGGTGTTCGCGGGGATCGTCGGCCGTGAGATGCCGGCCGGGACCACCAAGCAGCAGGCGCTGGACGGCCTGCGCGCCCGGGGCCAGGACGGTATGGCGGACATGCTCGCCGGTACCGACTTCACCCCGGGGCAGGGCATCGACTTCGGCGCCGTCGGGGTCGTCGCGATCTGGGCGCTGGTGGTCTTCACCCTGGCCGGCCTGCTGATGTTGGTCGCGACGAGGTTGTCGAACCACGTCATGAACGGCACCGTCTACCGGATGCGCGAGGAGCTGCAGGCGAAGCTGTCGCGGCTGCCGCTGTCGTACTTCGACCAGCAGAAGCGCGGCGAGGTCCTCAGCCGGGCCACGAACGACATCGACAACATCGGCCAGACGCTGCAGCAGACGATGGGGCAGCTGCTGAACTCGCTGCTGACCATCGTCGGCGTGCTCGTGATGATGTTCTGGATCTCGCCGCTGCTGGCGCTGGTCGCGCTGGTGACCGTACCGCTGTCGGTCTTCGTCGCCGCGAAGATCGGCAAGAAGTCACAGCCGCAGTTCGTGGCGCAGTGGAAGGCGACCGGCGCACTCAACGCCCACATCGAGGAGATGTACTCGGGCCACGGCCTGGTCAAGGTCTTCGGCCGGCAACGGGAGTCCGCGGCCGTCTTCGCCGAGCAGAACGAGTCGCTGTACCGGGCCTCCTTCAAGGCGCAGCTGGTCAGCGGCATCATGCAGCCGGTGATGTTCTTCATCTCGAACATCAACTACGTGCTGATAGCCGTCGTCGGCGGGCTCCGGGTCGCCTCCGGCACCCTGTCGATCGGTGACGTGCAGGCCTTCATCCAGTACTCGCGGCAGTTCTCGATGCCGCTGACGCAGGTCGCCTCGATGGCGAACCTCGTGCAGTCCGGTGTCGCCTCGGCGGAGCGGGTGTACGAGCTGCTGGACGCGCCGGAGCAGGAGCCGGACGCCGAGGTTCCGGAGCGTCCGGAGGAGCTGCGCGGTCAGGTCACCTTCGACAAGGTGGCCTTCCGCTACGAGCCCGACAAGCCGCTGATCGAGAACCTCTCGCTCACGGTCGAGCCGGGCCACACGGTCGCGATCGTCGGCCCGACGGGCGCGGGCAAGACCACGCTGGTCAATCTGCTGATGCGGTTCTACGAGGTCACGGGCGGGGAGATCGCCCTCGACGGGGTGGACATCGCGAAGATGACCCGCGAGGAACTGCGCGACGGCATCGGCATGGTGCTCCAGGACACCTGGTTGTTCGGCGGCACCATCGCGGAGAACATCGCCTACGGTGCTTCGCGCGAGGTCACGCGCGCCGAGGTCGAGGAGGCGGCGCGGGCCGCCCACGCGGACCGGTTCATCCGCACCCTGCCGGACGGTTACGACACCGTGCTGGACGACGAGGGTGCGGGTGTCAGCGCGGGCGAGAAGCAGCTGATCACCATCGCCCGGGCGTTCCTGTCGGAGCCGGTGATCCTGGTGCTCGACGAGGCGACGAGCTCGGTGGACACCCGTACCGAGGTGCTGATCCAGAAGGCGATGGCCCGCCTCGCGCGCGGCCGTACGTCCTTCGTGATCGCGCACCGGCTGTCCACGATCCGCGACGCGGACGTGATCCTGGTGATGGAGAGCGGATCGATCGTGGAGCAGGGCACGCACGAGGAGCTGCTGGCCTCGGGCGGCGCGTACGCCCGGCTGTACGCGGCGCAGTTCGCGCAGGCGGTGGCCGAGGTCGACTAGGTCGTCTCTTTCGGATCTTGCCGGGCCCGGCAAGATCCGGAAAGGGACGGCCTAAAGCGGATCGGTGACGGTGACCCCTGCCATCAGCTGGTAGGGGT
>NZ_JBGBPT010000030.1:0-75962 GCF_041106355.1 Streptomyces sp. BF23-19
ACCCGTGCTGCCGCGGTCGCCCATGCCGTACCGACCTCTGAACTGGCGGCCGACCCGGATTCCGATGTCCGGGAGGCTGTCGCCGCACACCCAGACCTGCCGCCCGGTCTGCGTGATCTGCTGGCAAGGGACGAGGACATCTTCGTCAGGAACGCGATCGCGACTCGGGCAGACACCCCGCCGGCGCTGCGTGAACAGGTCGTGGCCACGCTGGAGCCCGACAGCCCCCTTGCCGAGTGGATGCTGTCGTTCAGTCGCCACACTTGTCCCCCAGCCGCACCGGCCCCACCCAATCTCACGCGGCAGCAGGTAGAGTCCTTGCTCGCTCAGGCCGGGCTGTAAGGATGAGCTCCTGTCGTCAAGCTACCTGAGGCAGGACGGCCACGGAGGTTGAGCATGTGGTTCGACTTTCGCGACCTCGGGTTGGCTGTGTAGGGGAGACGTGGGTTTCGGCACAGATCTTGGGGAGCGGTCGCGGCGGGCGACGGTGTCGTCAGTCCGGCGCGGTCATCTTCGGTCAGGGCGGTGGGGTGGCGAATGAGCCGGGGCCGGTCACCTGCCGCGCCGTCGGCGGCCGGGGCGGGGCCTCGGACGGAGCCTCGCGGAGCAAGGCGATGTGGGCCCCCGGACCATCTGGTAACCGACCGGCGCATTGTCGGCGAGGAGCTCACCGTGGAGGCGGGTGACGCTGGTGCACCCCTCAGTGAACCGGCTTTCCAGGTAGGGCTTGTAGGGGTCTAGCCGGCTGGGCCGGGGCCGGTTCTCACGGAAGTGTGGGCGGTCACGTTCTTCGGCTCTGTCGCTGATCTTGTGATCGGGCGTGTGTTGTCGGTGGCGCCTGTCATCCTGTCCGGCGTGTACTTCGCGGAGTTTCGAGGTGCTCCTGCCTCATCTGTCCGGTGTCGTGGTGGAGTTGGTCGAGCGGTCAGTCGGCGGGATTACGATGCATGCCCGTGTCCGTGCGGCCGACGCGCTGTGCCCGCACTGCCGGAGCGCATCGGGACGGGTGCACGGCCGATACCTGCGACGGCTGTCTGACGCGGCGATCAGCGGCACCCGGGTGGTCATCGAGCTGCTGATACGCCGGTTCCGGTGCCTCAACGCCGCCTGCGCGGCCGTGACGTTCGCCGAGCAGGTCACCGGGTTGACCAGCCCGCATGCCCGCTACACCCCGCTGATGCGCGGGACGCTGACCTCGATCGCGCTGGCGCTGGCCGGGCGGGCGGGAGGCCGACTCGCGGTGGCGCTGGGGATCCCGGTGGCGAAGGACACCCTGTTACGCCTGCTCAGAGCCTTCCCCGAGGAGCCGGCCGGGCAGGTTCGGGTGCTGGGCGTCGACGATTTCGCGCTGCGGAAGGGGGATTCGTACGCCACCATCCTGGTCGACCTGGAGCGGCGCCGTCCCATCGACGTGCTGCCGGGACGCGACGCCGAACCACTGGCCGCCTGGCTGCGTGACCACCCCGAGGTGGAGGTCATCTGCCGGGACCGGGCCGGGGCGTACACGGAGGGCGCCCGCACAGGTGCCCCGCAAGCGGTGCAGGTCGCAGATGCGTGGCACCTGTGGAAGAACCTCGGCGAGGCGGTCGAGAAGACGGTCGGCGCCCAGTACGCCTGCGTGCGGGCCGTGTTCGAGAAAGTGTCGACACGCGAACCCGCCGACGCGCCCACTGATGACGCAGGCCAGGTGACGGCACCGGTCGGGACCCTGGACGTCTGCGGGCGCGAGCGCCGCCTGGTGGTCCGGACCCGGGACGGTTCACCCTGGTCCAGCACCTGCTGCACGAGGGAGCCTCGCTGGAGTCGATCTGCCACCGGCTCCAGCTGGACCGTTCCACAGTCCGCCGCTTCGCCCGCGCGACAAGCATCGACGAACTCCTGGCCAAGGCGGTCAACCGGTCCACCATCCTGGACGAGTACCGGCCCTACCTCCACCAGCAGTGGAACGAGGGTCGCCACGACACCGCTCAACTTCACCGCGACATCGCGGCCCTCGGCTTCACCGGAAGCATCCAGGCCGTCCGCCGCTACCTGCGGAACTTCACGCCCTCGGCTCCCGCGCCGGCGCCCAGGCCCGCGCCGCGGCCCCGCCGCATCGTCCGGTGGATCATGACCAATCCGGGCAACCTCCCGGACGAGGACACCCTCACCCTCAAGGAGATCCGCGCCGGCTGCCCCGAACTCGACGCGGTCACCGACCACGTCCGCGACTTCGCCGAGATGATGCGCGACCTGCGCGGCGACCAGCTGCCCCAGTGGATGGAGCGGGTCGAGCAGGGCCCCCTGCCCGCACTGCACTCCCTGGTCGACGGGCTTCGCCGCGACCAGGACGCCGTCATCGCCGGACTCTCCAGCCCCTGGAGTTCCGGCCAGGTCGAGGGGCAGAACACGCGAGTGAAGTTCATCAAGCGGGCCGGGTACGGCCGCGCCAACTTCGACCTTCTGCGCAAGCGGATCCTGCACAGAACCTGATGGATAGTCACAAGATCAGCGCCCGAGCCCACAGCCCCGCAATCGCCGATCACGAAATCGGGACGGCAGCCGCGACCGGGCCCCAGCGTCCCTTTCCGTGCTCCTCCATGGCCGGGCGTGCGCCCGTGCTGGGTGGGCCTGGTGGCGCCGGCCAGCGGCGAACCCACGGCGTCGGGGCAGCGAGAATGGCGGGATGGACGGACTGGGTGGGGCGCTGGAGCGGGCAGCTGCGGATGGCGATGTGGTGGACGGCTGGCTCCAGGGGCTGGCGGGAAATCAGGTGCTGCCGGTGGAGATACTGGCCCGGCTGCTGGAGTTCGACGAGCTGCCGATGCCGAGTTTCTGGCTCAAGTACAGGACCTTGGATGCCGCAGCGACGGAGCTGCTGGTGGCTTCGCCGCAGATCCAGCACCGGCTGGACGTGACGGAGAACGCGACGGCGGACGTCGACGTGCTGGCCCGGCTCGCGCGGGATCCGGAACCACGGGTCCGGTTCGTGTACGCGGTGATGCTCTTCGAGTACAAGCGCCGTATCCCTGCCGGGGTGCTGGAGATCCTGGCGCAGGACCTGGAACCGAAGATCCGGCGGATCGTCGGCGAGAGTGAGAAACCGCCCGTCGCGGTGCAGGAGCCGCCGCCCGTGCTGACGGCGGAGCAGCGGGTGACGCACCCGGATCCGGCGGTGCGGATGGAGGCCGCCGCTGATCCCGAGGTACCGACCGTCCTGGCCCTGCGACTGGCGGAGGATCCCGAGAACGACGTCCGGCTCGCGGTGTCGATGCGGGAGGAGCTGACGGAGGAACAGCGCACAGCCATCCCTTGCACGGTGTGGCAGCACTTCTGGTCGCCGCCGCCCTGGATCGCACGGCAGGCGACCGACCCGGAGGCGGCCCGCCGGATCGCGCGGTCGGCGCACGTCGGGCTTCGGCGGGTGCTCGCGGCTCAGCCGCACCTGACGCCGGGCGTGGTGGCCCTGCTGGCCGCGGACGAGGACGAGTGGGTGCGGCGCACATTGGCCGAGTCGTGCGAGGACGCGCCGCACGAGCTGCTGGTGGAGCTGTACGCCACGGTGCAGGACCGGTACTGGTCGGGGTACCGCAGCCACCGCAACTTCCCCCGGCCCGGGTTGGCCCGGTTCGCCGACGACCCCAACCCGCGGCTGCGGCACGCCGCGTTGGACGACCCGGAGGCCGGGCCGGAGCTGGTGCTGCGGCTGGCCGACGACCCTGAGGTGGGTGGCTGGGCGGTGCGCGACCCCAGGCTGCCCGCCGACGAACTGCTCCGGCGGCTCACCCTGCCGGCACATGCCGCCGCTGCCGCAGGCAATCCGGCACTGCCGGTGGCGGTCATGCACCACCTGCTGGACCTCGCCCGGGCACGCTGACCTTAGGCGAGTGGCTGATGCATGGCCTGCAGGGCGATCAGCCCGCCGTCCAGCGAGAGGTATCCGACCACCTCGGCCAGCACCACCAGGGCCGTCAGGCCGACGCAGCGTCACAAGATCAGCGACAGAGCCCGTTCTTCCCCGCGGCCGACGTCACGCAATTCCCCAGCTGCTGGTGGTGGCAGACGAGCTCTCAAACAGCTTCTGATGGGGGCGCGAGGACGGTCCCGTGAGCTTCGACCTTGTGGTTCTTGCGATGGACGCTTCGGCGGATGCTGCATCCGCGCGAGCGATGTATGAGCGGTGCCGACCGGAAACCACGACGAGGGTGAGCCGGACGCGCGAGTGACCCGGTTCTATGAGTGCCTGCGCTCGAGTTTTCCGGACCACCCGCCGTATGCCGATACCAATCCGTGGATGTCGATGCCACTGTCGATCGGTATCGACCACGTCGTCATGAACCTCAGCTCCTCGGCCAGGAGCGATGCTGCGCTCAGGGCGATCGAGGAACTCGCTGCGGAGCACGGCCTCGTCATATGGGATCCGCAGTCCCAAGATGCCCATCTTCCCGGAGCTGGAACTGCCGGCTGGTCAGATCGAGGCTTGTCGATGGGGTTCTTGGGCCGCTTGTTGGGGCGGTAGCTGGGGCCGTTCGTAATGACCTGGTGGCTGGTGTTGATCAGCCGGTCCAGGAGCGACTCGGCGACGACGGGGTTGGGGAAGAGCGGATACCAGTCGCTGGGCGACGGGCTGCGCCGGCAGTCGCGGTGGGCGGCGACGCAAGTCTCCACGGTCCGGCCGAGGTCCTGCCACAGATGGAACCCGACAGGGCTCGGAATGCCGGTCAGAAACAGGAACTACGGGATGCCACAGGCCTCACGGCACGGGGTTCAGCAGGCGTAGCGATGGGTGTAGGGGGTGTCCGGGCAGGTGCGGCAGACGGGGACACCGAGGACGACGAAGCCGCGATCAACACCCTGCTCACCGCCTTGGGTATCGACCCCGACGCAGTGACGTACCGGGGAAGTGTACGAAGGGACGAGGCCCAGTGACCGACTGCAGGACACGTGCTGGGTACCAGCCCTAGGCCAGGGGGACGGGCGTGGTGCGACTGGTGCGATCCTGCCGCGCCGCTGTGCGCAGCGCTGCGATGACGGCCGTGGTCGTCGGGTTCGCGGTCTGGGTGTGGCGGGTCGCGGCGAACAGGAGGCGCTGGATCGGGTGGTCCGCGATGGGCGCCGTGCGGATTCCCGGTGTGGTCGGGTCGATGGCCGTTCGGGGGATGAGCGCGGTGGCGAGGCCGGCCCGTGCGAGGGTGAGCTGGGCGGCGATGTCGGCGGTGATGTAGCGCATCGTCGGTGCGAAGCCGGCTTGGTGGCAGGCCTGCAGGATGGCCTGCCCGCAGTCCGTGGTGGGCGGCGGCACGGCGAGCGGGTGTGTGGCCAGTTCCCGCAGGTCGACGGGCCGCTCGTCGGCTTGGTCGGCCGCCGTGACGACGAGCAGCGGATCGTCGAGCAGCGGTGAGACCTCGATGCCCCGGGGGGTCGCGTCGGGTAGGTGGTGATAGCGCTGTCCCAGCACGACGTCGACGGTGCCGAGCGTGAGCTCCCGCAGTTGCGCCTGGTCGGTGACGAGGCAGGTCACGGTGAGCTGCGGGTGGTGTGAGCCCAGTGCGGTGAGCGCGGGTGCCACGATCCTGGCGACCGTGGACGGCAATGCGGCGAGCGTGGTGGTGGCGCCGACCGTGCCCTTGACCACTGCGATGGCGGACTCCGCTTCCTCTACGGCGGCGAGGATCCTGTCGGCATGTTCGAGGAGCACCTGGCCCGCCTCCGTCAGTGCCACGCTTCGCCCGTCGGGGCGCAGCAGGTCGACTCCCACGTCGTGTCGCAGCGCGGACAGCTGCTGGGACACGGCACCGGCGGACAGCGCCAGTGACTGGGCGGCCGCGGTGATGGAGCCGCGGGCGGCGACGGTCTTGAGCATGTACAGACGGCGGATATCGAGCATGACTCGATAGAATAGCTAAAGGGTTCCATCAGAAATCATCCCCTTGACCTACCGAGTTGGTGTGGGTGATCTTCAGCGCATGGAAACCCTCGACTGCATCTCCGCGGTTGCCCGACCCATCCACGATTTCGGTGACGAGTTCATGTCCGACGAGGCGACCGGCGCCGTCGGTCTCAGTGCCGGGTTCGCCCCGGGGCGCGGCTTCTACTGCCGCGGACGGTTCGGGGTGCTCGGCGAGGCACCGGCCTCGGTGGTCCAAGCGGTACAGGGCTTCCTCGGCCCCCACCTCGTTGCCGCCGGCTGGCTGGCGGGACGCCCCGTGATGCCGGCGGAGGAGGCCTCCGCCTGCTATGCGCAGGCCGTCCGGACGTGGGGGCGCGCCCACATCCCCGGCGACGTCGACGTGGAGCACTTCAATCACCTGGCACAGCAGCTGATCGACGGCGCCGACGCCGACGCCCTTCCCCTGTTCGCCGGCTGGCGCGCGCAAGCCTGCCCCGGCGACGACCCGGTGGGCGCGGCCATGCAGCGCATACACGTACTACGGGAACACCGTGGAGCCTGCCATCTGGCGGCGGTGCGCCTATGCGGGCTGAGTGCCCAAGACGCCATGGTCATCAACCTCGGTGTCGAACAGGCAGCTCACTACGGCTGGCACGAGCCGCACCCCGTTGCCGCAACACGGGTCCCCCGACGGCAACGTGCCGAGCAGCTCACCGACGAGATGCAGGCGCCGCTCTACGCCACACTGACCGATCGGCAACGTACCGAGTTCGCCCAGCTCGTCGACGCGTTGACCGCCGACTGATTTCGTGACCGCTTCACCGAGGCGGCTTGAGGGTCCTTCAAAGCCACCGGGCCTGCGCGGCCGCGCTCGACGATTGGGTGCTGTTCCTGGACTGGCACGGCGACGGACGCGGCTACCGGCGCCACGAATTCACCGCGTCCCCGACGGCCGGACCCGTGATCAGCCGCCGGGGGCGGGCACATCGTCCTGGCCGTGGGCGGGGACGCGGCCGAGGTCGACCCCGGGCAGCGGGCGCAGCTGTGCGGCGGTGACCCACGTGCCGTACTCGACCGGCTCGACCCCGCCCCCGTACTGGTGCAGCCGGTCCCGTTCCGCGAGCAGCCGTTGGTGGTGCTCACGGAGCACGGGCACTTGGTCGAGCCGGCTGTCCAGGACCGTCTGGATCTCGCGCAGCCCCAGGTCCCTCGAATGTCAGCCGATCGCGTCCTACGTCCAACCCGTACCCCGCGGAGCGGCCGCGCAGTTCGGACGAGCGCTCCGTCACCGGTTCGGCTCGCACCGCCGGGGAAGGGGCACGGTCCCGGGCCGGTGCTCGAAGGTGTCCATGACGGTCACCCCTGCGCCTGCCCGTCAGCGCGCGGGGCTTCAGTGGGCCCGCATCGGCCTTCGGTCCGCCCGGGCTGGATGCCCGGTGGTGTCGCGCACGGCCAGGAGGAACGCGGCGATGGGGTCCGGGACGTTCGGGACTTCGGCGCGCAGGATCCGGTAGCCGCCGACTTCGACGGCGTGGCCGGTGTGTTGCTGCCGCCCTTCTTCGGGCTGCTCCACCGTGCCGGAGTTCCGTCGAAAGCGGAGGGCATCGGCACCTGCGGCGATGACTTCGGCGAGTTGGTTGGCGAGGGCCGCGTTGCACCCTCCGAGCCGGACGAAGCCGTGGCCTGCCACCGGCCCGTCGTTGCTCAGGGAAGGGAGGGTCAGGTCTGCGAGTGCGAGCGCTGTCCGAAGGTTGGTGACAGCATCTTGGCCGGCCTGATAGGCGGTGTCCTGGCGCTGCTTGTACTGGATTCGCTCTGTGTAGGTCAACTCGTACATGTTTCAGGCCTTTCAGGATGAAGGTGGGGGAGGGGCGCCGGAGCGCGTTGTGCATTCGGTTCAGCGGGGGTGTGGCCTTGGCCCGGCGCGCCGGTTCCGCTGCCCACGGACCATAGGGCCGCCGCAGCGATCGGGTGCGGGGTTGCGGGGCGCGGGGTGCGATCCGGGTCGTACAGCCGTGGTCGGCCCCGGATCGGCTCGCGACGGGGATAGGGCGGGTAGACCGTCGGGCTGAGTCTGCGGACGGCCCGTGACTATCGGTTTCGATCTTCGTTTCAGAGGTGCAGGCGAACACCCCTTTGATGTGTGGGAAGGACCGGGTTGGCAAGGGAGTTGGCGGCTGTTACCGCCTTTGCTCTTCGCGGTCGCCGCCCTTGGGACGCCGGGCCTTCTGGTGTCGCCGTCCGACAGCGCAGTCTTCGCCGGGGCGCTCGCTCCGGAATCGTTCTGCCGCGCTTGGACGGCGGGCCGCTCTCGCCGACCGCGGAACCGTCGGTCGGCCATGCTCCGATGGCGGTACCGACGGGTGTCAAACCCTTGCGTGGCGCCGCTGCGACTCCCGCCGAGCAGACGACCGAACAGCCCCGAGGTTGCCCCCGCGCCGCCGGCACGCATCCGACCGTCGTGTCGGTACCCCGGTGCCACCTTGTCCGTCACCGCGGCCGCGGCCGCAACGCATGGCCCTGGCCGAGCACCGCAGTTCTGACCTGCCTCGCAGCTCACACTGCCGCATGCGGGGGGCCGTCATGCGCCGTACCTGAATCTGTGACCGCTGGACGGAGAGCGGGCACCCCTCTTCCCTGCCACGGAGTAGCCGGGAGAGGCGCCGTCCGGCCCGAGCCCGACAGTGGTTGTCCGGCCGAGCGCAGAGGCGGGCGGGTTCCGATGCCGTGGCGCGGTGTGGCGCGGCGGCCGTGTGAGCGTGATCTGGCGGACCAGCTGCTGGAAGCAGGCCAGCGCGGCGACGGCGGGCAGAGCGGACGAGGTTCCGGCAGCGATGGTTCTGGGTGCCTGTGCAACGCACAGAAGGGTGGCCAGGGTGGAGAACAACAGAACGATGGACCAGGAATGCAGGGCGCGTCGCTGGTGCAGCGCGGATCTGAGGATGGACAGGGAGGCGACCATCCAGGGGCCGTAGATCAGCAGGGGCCACCAGCCGACCACTTCGCGGGCCGTGTGGAGTCCGGCGCTGTGGCGCAGGGTTTCGCAGATGGCCATACCGCTGAGGATGCTCACCACGGCGGCGATGATGGCGACCAGCACGGCGGTGAACAGGCTGCCCGTTCTCAGGAGGGTCGCGACCGGCGGCTTCGACGGGCTCCGGCGGTGCCCCCTGGAGGTCTGCCTGGGCGGCTGCTCGCCGACGGCGTGCTTCAGCCCGGCGACAAGGCCCATGGCGCTGACTGTGTCAGCCGAGGTGTCGAAGCCGACGTGATCGGGTTGCCGGGGCGCAGCGCTCTCCTGGAGGAGGATGGCGAGCTCTTCCGCCGGATCCCACGGCCGATCCGGCTCGGCGTGCGCGCCGAGCGGCTGTGCGGAGGAGTGGAGCCGCACAGGGTCCGGCTGATACCAGAAGGCGGTGTTGTCCGGCTGGGGGTGGGAGGCATGGACGTCCGGGGATCCGTACGGCTCAAACATGAGTGCTGCCGCCCGAACGCCGGTCGCCGGGCATTGTGGACCGGTCGATGTTCCTCGACCCTCGCTCGAAGTCGATCTGGATCATGCTCATCGTATGAAGGAAGTCCTCGAAGATCGAGGACGAGTAACTCAGATCGACCGCCAGGCTCTCTTGTTCCAGCGTGGCGTTCCTGGTCTCCCTGCAGCCGCTTGGGCGCGGGGTGAAAGTCCACTTGCCGATCTGAGTGGGCGCGGCGTGGAAGCTGCCTCCCTGTCCGTCTCCTTCCGCAGGCCCGCGGAAGGAGTTGGGGAGCTTTGCTTTTGTCATATGCCGTAAACGCTGTTGATGTTGGTCAGGGTATGGGCCATTCGGGTAGTGATGGCGGATGAATCGGCGTTCCCTGTCGCTTATAGGTTCTGCAAATACAACGGGAGAAGCGGTTACGTGCTGCCGCGCCGTTGTTTCAAAGGGTCGAGGAGTAGCGGAGAAGCGGACCCGGGTGCAACGTTCCTTCGCCCCTGACCTCCCGTTCGTCGGCACTACTGCCGCGCCCTGACGCGGCCTGACGTGCCCTGCCGCCGGGCCCGCATCGGGTGGCCGGCGCGCCCCCATGTGAGCGCGCTTCTCGGCACCGAGGCTCGCTGAGCCGGCCTGCGCCCCCTTCTCCGGTCACCCGGACGTCGACCGACCATCATCAAAAACGCTTAGATGTCATGGCCTGCAGATTGCTGCGCATGGCTGCAATCCGGGGGGAGGGCGCAACCCTGCATATGCCCCTGCGTTATGCCCAGCAATCGCGGGGCTCCGATCATGTGGGCCCCGGAACCGTCAGCCTTCGAAAGGATCGGCTATGGGGGGAATTCTCCTGTGGATCGTGTTGATCTCGACCGCACTGGGCACAGGTTGCACTGCATTGACGTCATCAGGGACCGGCCGCCTGTGGCGCGTGGATGCCCTTGAGCTGCGGCGCCAGCAACGCTTCAAGCACGTCCTCTCCTGCCATGTGGACGCGGTCCGGCTGTCTGCCCGGCGAGCTGCGGCACCGGTACGACGTGGTGAGGAGCCCGTCGGTGTCTGGGCCTGCCTGAGTGCGGATCAACTCCGGTACGACAAGGAGCCGGTCCACGACTCCTCACGCGAGACGCCAGAGGTCTCGCCGCCCGTTCCTCATGTCCACGGCCGCGCTTTCGGCGGGTGAGCGACGCGTCGACTTCAGATGACCCGTGCACGGTGGCAAGGCGTGCCATGTCGGCGCCCAGGAGGAGCAGCTGAAATCGTTGAATCCCTTAAAAACCCCGGCAATCCACACGTGGCCCGTCGCCTAAGAAACCCCGGCAATCCGTACATTGTCGATTTCGTCGATGAATTCGGCGCACGTCAAATAGGTTCGGCCTGTGCGCTCCCTGTTCGACGCATCTCAGTTCTGCATGCCCAGGGGAATTCGAGGAGTGTCGAGAATAAAATAATTATCATCTACCCGGAAGTCCTGGCCCGAAATTCGCAAGGGCCTGCCACCCTTCCCTGGAACGTCTCCCGGCGGCAAGGTCGTCACTCGCGCCCCGCTCGACGGGGGATGGGGGTGATTCGCATTCACCCGACGATGCGAGAGCTTGCAGGATCATATGAATCTTCCAGGAGAAGGGTCGAGTGAGCATGGCACCCTACGGTGACCGACCCGATCGCGGCCCGTGGCCGACTGCTCTGCGCCGTGTCCTGGCAGCAGCGGCACGAGTCGGGAACAGGTTGAGGGCGGCGCTGATACGAGTGGCACGCCGCTTCGCTCAAGAGGGAGAGGAGGGCACACTCGCCACGAACCGGACGAAAATATGCTCGGCTCAGGTGCGCGAGGATGAATACAGGGCAGGCTTCGCCTTCCCCACGCCGCATGCGGCGGGCGACGCGAGCGACCTCCACGAGTGCCCGTGGTGCCTCTCGCTCGGAAATCCCGGTATCGACGACCCGGCCGACCCCGACGGGCCCGGCTGGTGATGGCACCTGTGAGGGTTCGATACCGGTCCTGACGCGAGCACGCCGTAGCCCCTGCGCCCGCTCCCTCAGAGGTCCTCGCCTGTGGCGATTCCAGCGCAGACGATGAGGGGCCGACGCCGGTGGGGACCTTTGCCGAGGACGTCGCCGCGTATCGGGCCTCGAGTCCCTGGTCGGACTACACCTCGCCAAGGCGGTCCGGCAGACCGAAGAGTGAGAAGAGGTGGCCGGTGTCGCGGTAGGCCGTGATGCCGCTGATCCGGTCGTTGCGGAACTCGAGGACTTGGAGGGCCCACGGCGCACCGCGCATCCACGTCGAGTACGGGGGCAGGCGCAGCGTGGCGTCGACGTGGAGGAGCATGTTCAGCTCCTTCACGTCGTAGCGGGAGAAGGCCGTCGCGTAGCGCTCGGCCGGCACCCGACGAACGTTGTCGTCGGAAGGCCGGGCTGGGCGGCGACGAACGCCAACCGGACCGACTCGCCGACCGTCGCGGCCGCCTCCGGATCGCCGCCGGGGCAGGGCTCCCACCACAGGACGGAGTCCTGCGGGGGCGCCGGCGGGGTGGCGCCCCCGCTCGGTCCGGACCGGTCCATCGGCAGCGCCCGCCGCTTGCCCGATGCGAGGGCGTCCAGGCACACATGGGTGGCGATGCGGTACACCCACGTCCGCAGCGCCGAGCGGCCCTCGAAGCGGTCGCTGTGCCGGTCCTTCTACGCCGAGGGGACCGCCCTGCGCCGCTACGCCTCGGAGTGGACCGCGACCGAGCTGCGCCGGCAGCTTGCCGTCGAACAGGACGAGCGGGACCGGCTGGTCGACCTCGGGGCCGGGGCGGCGGGAACACCGTCATCTACACGCCGGCCCCGTAGGAGCGGCTTCCGTCCCGTCGCCCGGGGCTGGACGACGAGACGGGGTGCGGTCGCCGGTTCCGGTCTGCAGGGCTACGGCAGGCCTCCGACGGGGACGGTCAGCGCGGTCGCTTCGGCCTCGGTCTCGCGGGTCACGGGGATTTCGAGGGTGCGGAACCGGTCGAGGAGGGCGAGGGCGATTGCTGGGACGGCCAGGTAGACGAGGAGGACGACGAGGGCCTGTGTGGTGCCGTGGCCGTCGAAGTAGATCGTGTTGCGGAGCAGGATGTAGGCGTTGCGGGGCGGCAGGAACGGGCCGATGTCGGTCCAGAACGCGGGGAGGTAGGGGACGCCGTTCGCTCCTCCGGAGGACGGGTTGCCGAAGAGCATGACCACGATGACGGTCACGAGTGTTCCGGCGGCGCCGAGGAGCTTCTGCAGGACGGCGGCGACGAGGGCGACGACGGCGACGATCAGCGAGAGGATCGGCCAGACGATCCAGAACTTCTCCAGGGGGTAGCCCTGGAGCCAGGGGCCGACGACGAGGTTGACCGCCAGGCCGGCCAGGACCGAGAAGCCGAGGAGGGCGGTCAGGCGTCGGCGTCCGGTGGCGCTGCCGGTGACGGTTCTGAGCATGGTGGAGGCCATGTAGCCGCCGACCAGCAGCGGGACCAGCATGAGGGACACCACGAGGCCGAAGGGGTCCTTCTTCGCCAGCGGGTGCGGCGCGTACTGCTGGACGCTGAGCGGCTGCCCGAGCTTCTTCGCGGCGATTTCGAAGTTCGCGGCCAGGTCGAGGGGGGCGACGTCGCTTTGGGTGGGGACGACGAGCAGGGTGTTCGACGTCTGCCCGGGGATGAGCGCCCCGTAGATCTCGGCCCGGTCGATCGCGTCCTTCGCCGCCTGCTCGCTGGGGTACTGGGTGACCTTGAGGGAGAGGTTCCGCTGGGTCGCGGCCACGAGCGGGGAGCGGCCGACGGTACCGAACGGCATGTCGGTCGCGACGGGTTCGTGTGCCGAGCTCATGTAGTTGACGGTGAACAGGCACTGCATGACCGCGGCGATGGCCAGCGCGACGAGCACCCGGACTGCCGGCTTCGTGCCCGCGGCCCGCGCGGCCGGGACATCGACTGCGTCAGGCGTGTCGGGTGTGTCGGGCGCATCGGCGGGTGCGGCTGCGCCGACCCTTTTGACCGGCCGCCACCGTCCCAGGTAGCCGATGACGATGCCACCCGCCAGCGCATACAGGCCGAGGACGATCAGCGGTGTGGTGATGTTGTTGCCGTTGAAGTAGATGACGTTGCGCACCAGGGCGATGGCGTGCTGCGGCGGGAAGACGGCGCCGAGATGCTGCCAGTAGTCGGGCAGGAGAGTGACGCCGACGCCGCCGGCCGCGGAGCCGCCCACGATGATGAACAAGATCGCGACCGCGAGGGTGCCCGCAGGTCCCAGGAGACGCTGGAAGGCGGCGGCCGCCAGGCTGACCGAGGCGGCGATCAGGATGAAGCACGGCAGGAGCGGCCAGAAGTGGCTGTTGGAGTAGGCGCCGATGCCCGGCCCGGCGATGAGGTCCGTCAGCAGGGCGCCCACCGTCGAGTAGCCGACGAGCATCGCCACGTGCCAGGGGGCCGCCGCCGTCCTGGTCGCCTTGAGCAGCAGGACGGCCGCCAGGTAGCCGCCGATGAGCAGCGGGATCAGCAGCAGCCCGGAGACGCCACCGAGACGGTCGTACTTCGGCAGCGGCTTGACGGCCTTCACCGTCAGCGGCCTGTCGAGCTTCTTGGCCGCGTCCTCGAACGCGGCCTCCAGCTCCACCCGCCCGAAGAAGCTCTTGGCGGGGACCACGATCAGGGTGTCGCTCGCCTGGCCGGGCAGGTAGGCGCCGTAGAGCTTGCTCTGGCCGATCGCCTCCATCACCGCGGACTCGTCCGCATAGCTGCGGGTGTCCAGTGACACCTTCGAGGCCACCGCGTTCACGACCGGGGACGCACCGGTCACCCCGAACGGGGTGTTGCGCAGCACGAGCAGCTGCAGTGCACTGACCAGGCAGAGCGCGAAAAAGCTCTGCAGGATCAGAACGACGCCCAGCGCGAGCACGGCCTTCTTCAGCATGCGCTCACCCGCCGGCCCGTGGTGCCCCGCACGCCATGCGCCTTGCCCGGGCCGGCCGCATGGGCCGCCACTGCTCGGACGGGGCCCCCGCTCACAGCCAAGGAACTACACATTGCATCCATATATGCACGCTATGTCCTCCATGTGTGTGGGACATGGAGGTCGTGGGCTCACCCGTGTCGAGGACGTGGCGCTCCCGCCTGGCTCGGAGGCGGATCTACTGGGTGAGTTGCGAGTTGCGCAGACGGCGGTGCGGGCGGTGGCGGAGGCGATGGCCCAGCCGTCGTGGGTGAGGCGGGCCGGCATCAGGTCCAGGGCGGCCGTCTCACCGGCGATCTGCTGCGTACTGATCATGCCCGGTGCCCACTCGTTCGGGGGCATTGCCGCCGGGCCGAGCCATTCCCGTATCGGCGTCGGATTCGGCAGCAGCACAGCCACCCGTCGTCTCCGGCCGTTCGCTCGTGCCGGCGCGGGCCGGGTCTGCGGCGGATGCCGCGGCCTGCCGGAGGGTTCGGCGCAGGATTCGGGTGGGCGCGGTGCGACGGCCCTGGCCGTCGGGCGGGGCGAGGTCGTCGGGCGGGGCGAGGTCGTCGGCGCGGTCCAGGAGTCGCTGGGGCTGGTGCTGCCAGTTGTAGGCGAAGAAGGCGATGCCCCGGGATTGGGCATTGCGGGCGAGGTCGAGCAGGTAGTGGAGGCCGGTGAGGTCGAGGAACGTCAGGCGGCGCATGTCGCACGCCACCGCCGCGACACCGTGGTGGAGGGCCGTCCGTACGTCGTTCAGGGCCTGGTCGCCGTCTACGTCCAGCTCGCCGACCGGGGTGACGTGCAGGGTCGCACCGTAGTGTCTGATGTGGATCTCGAACGTGCTGTGCATGGGGCCTCGTCTCGCCCGACAGCCGGGTGGACCCTTCGATACTCACCCCGGACACGGCTCGCCCACAACCTTCGCCCGCAGCCTTCGCCCGGCCCCGCAGCCGGGTCCGGCACGGGCTTCCCGGGGGCGTCCCGGGGGCGTCCCGGTCACCGGGCAGATCCGGGGCTGTTCACGTGACAGGACCCGGCCGGGTGACTACGGGCCCGGCCGGGTCCTGCGTGCGTGGGGTGTGACGACGTGGACGGGGCTGCGTCCTTCGTCGCGCATCTCGCCCTGGTGGCGTTCGCGGCGCGTTTCGTCCTCGCGGCGTCGCTCGAGTTCTTCCGGGCTCTTGCCCCGGGCGCTCTCCTGGCCGGTGCCGGGGTGGACGGGGTCCTGGATCGGGCGGCGCAGGTGTTCCGGCTCGCTGCCGTTGCCCGGTTCCTGGCGCTTGTCCTGCGTACCGCCCATGACGGCGACCCCTCCATGGGCGCGTGCGGATTCCTCCGGCCATGCTGACACGGAACATTACATATTGCACCTTTTGTGTCACGGAGTGTGGTGGGCGGGTGATGTCGGGGCCAGGGTGGCCGGGTCGGCGGCCCATCGGCAGGCCTGCCCCCGACGATGGGCGGCGTACCCATCCGCCGCCCGCGTCAGGAGCCCCGTCCCATGCTGGAACGCACGCTGAAGAAGGACCGCACCGAGGTCACCTTCGTCCTCCCCGCGGACATTCCGCCGGGTCCCGTCAGCGTGGTGGGTGACTTCAACGACTGGCAGCCCGGCGTCCACACCCTCAAGGCCCGCAAGGACGGCAAGCGCGCGGTCACGGTCGCGCTGCCCATGAAGAGCGTCCACTCGTTCCGCTACCTGGCGGCCGGCGACTACTGGTTCAACGACGAAACGGCCGAGGACCAGGACGGCCCCAACAGCCGCCTGCACACCTGAAGGCCCCGGCCGGCGCGACCGGGGACGGCCTCAGGCGCTGAGAACGTCGACACGTGCCGGCCGGCCCGGCCACCCCCATCGGTATCCCTGTGACGGCCCTGTCACCCCGCCCGGGATGGATGCTGTCGGCGAACTGCCTACCCCTCGGCCGCCCGGGCCGCTCTTCGGGGAGGGCCGTGCGGCGAGGTTCATCCGCATGGGTGAGGTGCAGGAAGGATGGAGGACTTCGCCCGCGGCGGGAGGCCATGATCAAGTGCCGGAGCCCGTTTCGCCTGGGCTGCGGCCGGGGCGTCAAGATCGCGCCGTGGCACCGGATGGAGGAGCGGGACCGATGGCAACAGGCACTGTGAAGTGGTTCAACGCCGACAAGGGGTACGGCTTCATCAGCCAGGACGATGGCGGCGCAGATGTGTTCGTGCACTTCGCGGCCATCCAGACCAACGGGTACAGGAGCTTGGAAGAGAACCAGCGGGTGGAGTTCGAGGTCACCCAGGGGCAGAAGGGCCCGCAAGCGGAAATGGTCCGCCCCCTGTAACCCCTCTTCGTTCTGCCTGCGCTCTGTTCCACGCGATGGCCGGTGGAACAGAGCGCAGTCCCGGCTTCGCCAACGGCATCCCCCGCCCGGCGGCAGGGCCGCCGTCACCAGCCCGGTCTTCTCCCGCCCGGGGACGTGGATGCCGGCTCCGGCGGTGCACTGCCGGTACATAGGTGAGTGGGTGGCGACCAGGCACCGTCGGGGTCTGGCGGTGGACCAGGCCGAGCGGAGGCGCTGCTGGGGTACGCGGCCGGCTGCCCGAACGCGTACCTCGCTTTCGAGCGGGCGAGTTGAGACAACCCCCGCCCCGGGCAGGAAACGGCGGCGGTGGTCACCAGCACGGCGGTCGCGGACCCTTGGGCTGACAGCGGGCCCGTACGGTCGCGTGGACCCCGGTCGGCGATCGCCTTCAGCGGCGTCTTGCGTTCCCCGGTGCGGTAGCGCGCTCGACGGAGCGCTGGCTGACCCCCAGCTCCGCGGCCACGGCCTTGATGGTCTTCAGCTTGCCCATCAGGAAGTTGATGCGGGCCTTCAGTGTCTTGGGCGGCTCCCGGGTGAAGGTCTCGTGGTCCGCGCGTTCCAGGGCGTCGTCGATGCCCCCCCGGCCTACTCCGCTTCGCCGTGACGGCGTCGCCGCCCTTGACGTGCTGGGCGGGGTTGTGGCCCTTCTCCATGAGGTCGACGGCCCAGGCCACCTCTTGGACGCCTTCGACCTTCGCTAGCCCGGGGTTTGCCGAAGGCGGTGTACGGGAGGAGGTCGAGCGGGGACGGGCCGTGGCTCGCGTGGACGACGCAGCCGGACAGCACACCGAGCGGGTACCGCCCCGTCGCCTTCGCCGTGTTGGCCATCTTGCGGTGCATGTTGACCCGCGCCTTGGAGACGACAGCGGCCCGGATGCCGGGCCGCGAGGTCGGCCGCTCCAGCGCCGGCCACCGCTCACCGTCCCGGTAGTGGCGTCCTTGGGGGCGTTCGCGGAGTTTGCCGATGCCGCCCTTGATCGTCGCCGTGATTGTCGCCGTGATCGCGGCGAGGACGGCCGCCATCCCGGGGTCGACCTGCTTGTGGCGCTCCATCGCGGCGAGGAACTGCCGATCGTCCGAATCCACGGTGACGCCGAGGTCTCGGAAAACCCCTCCGTCACCGTGTGTCAGTAGCCGGTGCCGCGCTTGACCTGGGTCCGCTCGATGCTGTGGGCCGCTCCCTTGTCGTCCAGCGTGCGACATGCGTCGGCGATGTCCTGGGTCAGGCGATCGATCTGCTCGCGGCTCAGGGTCTCCTTGACCAGAGCGCGCAGGATCTTCACCCGTTCCGCGTTGGGCGGGAGGGTGTACGCCGGCACCATCCAGCCCCGCTCGGCCGAGAGCTGCCAGGCGATGTCGGACTCGTCGTAAGCGTGCTTGCCGGCGAGACGGAAAGCGACCAGCGGCAGCTGCTCGAGGTCGCTCCCGATCACTTCGAAGCGGCCGCTGTCGCGCAGGTTGTCCGCCAGCGCGCGGGCATTCTCTTGCATCGCCTTCATGACGTAGGTATAGCCCTGGCGACCGAGCCGCACGAAGTTGTAGTACTGCGCGAGCACCATCGACGCACCGGTGGAGAAGTTCAGCGTGAACGTCGCGTCGGTCTTGCCCAGGTAGTTCTCGTAGAAGACGAGGTCCTTGGCGAGGTCGGCCTCTTCGCGGAAGACCAGCCATCCGATGCCGGGGTAGACCAGTCCGTACTTGTGCCCCGAGACGTTGATCGAACGGACCTGCTCCAGCCGGAAGTCCCATTTCGAGTCCGGGTAGAGGAAGGGCCAGACGAATGCGCCGCTGGCGCCGTCGACATGGATCGGAATGTCGAGGTCCCGCTTCTTGCGAACGTCCCGCAGGAGCTTGTCGATCCCGACGACATCGTCCTTGTGGCCGGTGAACGTGGTGCCGAGGACGGCGACGACACCGATCGTGTTCTCGTCGAGGTGGGGTTCCACGTCCTCCGGGCCGATCGTGTACTTGTCCTCGGCAAGCGGCATGATCCGCGGCTCGACGTCGAAGTAGCGGCAGAACTTCTCCCACACGACGTGGACGTCGCCGCCGAAGACCAGGTTGGGCCGGTCGGTCGAAAGGCCGGCTGCCTGGCGGCGCTCGCGCCACTTCCACTTCAACGACAGCGCGCCGAGCATGATCGCTTCGGATGAGCCCTGGGTCCGGCATCCGGTCGTCCTGCCGGGCGCGTGGAAGAGGTCGGCGAGCATGCGCACGCAGCGCTGCTCGATCTCGGCGGAGATGGGGTACTCCGCATGGTCGATGAAGTTGCGGTGGAGGTTCTCGGCGATGAGCCGTTGGGCCTCCGGCTCCATCCAGGTGGTGACGAACGTGGCGAGGTTGCGCTGCGGGTCGCCCTCCATGGCGAGATCCACATCCACGAGCCTCATCGCGTCCGTCGCGGCCATGCCTTCCTCGGGGAAGGTCTCCGAGGGAGCGGGCACCGTCAGGAATCGGTTGCCGAACAGAGCCGAGTCGTCGCGCTTGGTCATGTCTCGATTCAACAGCGCCGAAGCCTGCCGCGGTCGAGGGACACACCGCGCGGCCGGCGCGGTCAGCGACATCGTCACCGGGCCGGGCGTGCGCCGAGGAGGTGGAGCAAGCCGTCCGCGTACTGTCCAGCAGAGATGCGGCCGCGCCCGGCGCATCCCCACCCACGCCCTGAAGGAATACGTCCAGCGCCACCTGGCAGAGGCCGCCCGATGACCGCGCCCAAGTACACCCGCCCCGACCGGCTCCACGCGCTGTACGAACTCGCCCTGCGCCGCACCGAAACGGCTTTACTCCGCTTCGAAGCAGGCTTCGCCCCGGCGGCACCTGACGATGGACCCGGTCGCCGAGGGGGCGCGGTCACGGGTCCGCAGGCCCAGCTCGCACCCCAGCGCGGAGGCCGTGCTGACCATGTCGCGCTGGAGTGGCGGAAGACCTTCCTGGGACAGCAGGGCCGGACACGCAGAAGCCTCCGCCGGCCCGGGTTCACGTAACAACGTCACCGTCCACAGCCGGGCAGCCGTCGTGCAATCAATGCCCCGCTGGGCCCGAGGTCGCGGCCGCTACCGAGCTGACCGTCGCGCCCATCCGTTGGAGCGCGTTCCTCGCCGGGGCCACGGTGGGCTGACGTCAAGTTCAGGCCATGAGGCCATCACGTGATCGTCTGCTGACTCCCGTCAGGCAACACGCAGGTGGAGGCCCTGTACGGGTTCTCCTTGACCTGTCCACCCGCGGCCGCGCACTCTTCCCCGGTGATGGTCGGAGACGCGGCGGCCTGAGCGCTGACAGCACCGACCGCGCTCGCGCCGGCCAGGGTGGCCGCAGCCAAGGCGAGGCCGAGCATTCTTCTCATACGCATGACTTCCTCCTCTCAGGCGCCCCCGTTCGGCCCTTTCAAGGACAAGTCTCGGGCCGACAGCGCCCTCCTTCTCAGCATGGGCGATGCACCGGAGGCCCGCGAGACGAGTCGCGTACCGCAACAGCGATCCGGTCGAGGCCAGTGCGGGAGTCACCCGCAGCACATGCGGTGTGACCAGGGACGGGGAGAACTGCTGCCTCCGGGCCAGGCATCACCTCTACAGGCGGAGTGAAAGAGAAAGTGGCACCTGTCGACAACAGCAGGGCAAGCGCAGCCGGAGCGGAGCCTGGCGGAACGGCAGCCGAGCAGGTCCGGTGGCCGTGCAGACCGGCCTAGGAGGCCGGCGGGGGTTGGGGTGCGGTCGGGGTTGCGGGGGTGGCATGTGGCTGGGGGCGCGTGGCTGCGGCCAGGGGTGCCGTGGGTGCGGGGCGCGGCGTGGCTGGAGGTGCAGGGTGTGGGGCCCGTTTATTTCGCAGGCGGTGAAGAAGGCGCCCAGAGCCACGGCCGTCAGAAGCCGCTCTCCTTTCAGGGCGGCGTCCAAGGTCGTGCGGGGAGCAGCAGTCGTCCGGTTTCGTCGCGGCCGGCGAGGTCTTCAAGTATGTGCAGGGAGAGCTTGCCGGCGTCTGCGCGGATCCGGCGGAGTTCTGAGCCCATGCGTCGCCGGTTGGTGATCGAGGTGGGGGCGCGTCGGCGGGGCCGTGGGCCGGCGGCGGCGCGCGCCCCGTTCATGCGTCGGCGCTCTCACCGGGGGCCGGCTTAGCCGTGGTCTGGGGCGCCGGATCGGCGGCGGCGCGGCACGCACACCACTTGTTGTAGAGCAGGGGCCCGGCCACGCCGGCGCCGGTGACGGCGGCGCCGATGATGACGCCCTGCCCGCGTGAGAAGCACCGCAGCGCGTCGGGGCCGCCCCGCCTACCGGCTTCCTTGGAGAGTGCCGCGTAGACCCACGTCATGATGTTGCCTCGGTTCGTATCGTTCGCTCGTGACGGCTGGACGATCGCAGGATGGCGGCACGCGGGTGGAGCAGTTCACGACTTCTTTCCGTCACAGGGCGCGGGTGCCTCCGTTGCCGAGGGGTGCGCTCGTACCCGGACGCCGCGTGGGCGCCCTACCGTGTGACGCACGGTCCGCGTTCGCCTCGCACTCATGCTCGACACAGCGGCCACCAGGGGCAGTCAGCTCGGCGCACCCGGGGACAGAGCAAGGGGGGCGGGGTCGTCGGGGCATGGGGGGCACCTCCAAACAGGGGAGGGAGATCGATTCTGCTTAGGCCGTGCGAGGGGCGGAACGAATAGCCGCGTATGGCATGGGGACATGGACGTCACCGCAACGCAAGTCAAATGAGAGGTCGAAATGAAGCGCTTCCGCGTCCCTGTTCTGGTAGTCGTCTCACTCCTCGCAGCCAGCGGTGCCACGCTCGCCATCGCACAGGACGGCGGAGCTCACGGCTCAACCGCACAGGAGCGCACGGCTCTGCGTGCCCCTCACCCCCAGTACAAGGGCACCCCTGAGACAGTCCCACCGAATGGCGGTTTCGGGGATGCCATTGCGCTCTGTCCGGTTGGTCAAGCACCCACCGGCTTCGGCTTCGAGACGGTAGGGCCGGGCATGATTTTGAAGAGGGCAGCCCCGGACGAGAGGGGATACATCTTGGACGGGTACAACCCCACGCCATACCCGGTGACCCTCACGGCCATCGTCATCTGTACTGCCCGCTGAACGCAGCAGCAGGGCGGAATCCGCGCACCGGCCGCCTCCCGGCCCCGTCTCTCCGGCCGCCGCCCGCGCCCGGTCCGGGGACTGCAGCCGCGAACAGGCTCCGTGGCGGCCGGGCTTCGTCGGAGCAGGCGGGGTGTTTCGCTCACCAGGTGGGGGTCTGGTGGTAGCGGATCCTGGGGCCGGGACGGTAGCGCCCCAGGAAGGAGGGGCGGTGGGGAAGCGGAAGCCTCAGGTCCAGGGAAGCGTGCGCCACGGGC
Source organism: Streptomyces sp. BF23-19 (assembly GCF_041106355.1). Taxonomy (NCBI): domain Bacteria; kingdom Bacillati; phylum Actinomycetota; class Actinomycetes; order Kitasatosporales; family Streptomycetaceae; genus Streptomyces; species Streptomyces sp. BF23-19. The sequence continues at coordinate 21,951 of NZ_JBGBPT010000030.1, forward strand.
TGGCCGGGTCCGTGGTCAGGGCACGGTGGGTCGCGAGGACCGACTCGTACCACTCGCCGAACTCCTCCTTGTCGAAGTGGAGGCAGCGGCCCAGGATGTAGGCGGCCGAGAAGTCCTCCCACGAGCGGTAGTTGAGCTGGACGAGACGGCCAGCCCGGACCACGGCCGCCTCCGCCTCCTGCAGGGAGCACAGGCGGGCGGCGAGTCCCCAGCGGGCCATGCCGGAGGCCCGGCCGTAGTCCCAGGCTTCGACGCTGCGGACGAAGCCCCCCTCGGGCAGCAGGCCGTCGGCGCGGAACCGCGCCTCGTAGCGGGCGATGCGGCCGATCAGCCTTTGAAGGTCGGTCACTTGGCCCTCCAGCTCCGCGGCGGTGACGGTGCGGCTCGGGGTGACGCCGTTCGCGGTCAGGTGGGGTTCGGCGGTGGCCTCGGCGCGCCGGCGCACCACGTTCTCAGCGGCCTGGCGCCAGTGGTCGACGTCGACGGGGCCCGCGAAGTCCAGGGCCATGGCGCGGCGAAGTTGTAGGACGGACTCCCAGACGCCGCTGACCATTGCGGCACGCAGCAGCTGTTCCTGCGTGTCCTGCCAGTTCCCGCGGGTGGTGACGCCCCACCAGTGTTCCAACGTGTGCTTCTCGTTGCGGTAGCCGCAGCCGTGGTAGGCCATCGAGTTCCAGTAGCGCCCGTTGTGCACGTTGATGTGCGCGCCGGCCGCGAGACCGAAGGCGACGGGGCCGGTGCGGGGGCCGCCCACCTCCAGGGTGTGGACGACGTCCTGGGTCAGCCCCGGTCGTTCGACCGGGGCGGAGTGACGCTGCCACAGGGCGCGGCCCTCCGGCCCGGCCGGCAGGACGCCCTCGCAGGGGCTGCCGGGGTTGACGACGAGGTAGGGCGGGTCGTCCTGGTTCCAGACTTCCGCGAACCAGCCCAGGTCGTAGCAGTCGTAGACCGGGTCGGCGACGGGCGGCGGCAGCATGCCGCCGGTGTAGACGGCCAGGCACATGGTCTGGGTCTGCGGGTTCCAGTAGGGGTGGAAGCGGTTGTGGCCCGCGTTCGCGTCGACGTACGCCCGCGACTGCATCATGTACAGGTCTGCTCGTGCGACGAGGTCGTAGTACGCGGGCCAGTCGCCGCGTGCCTTCGCCTCGTACAGCCCCCGCTCGACCGCGCTCGGCGCCTGCCAGCCCCGCGCCGATGCCGTCGGGCCGGGCGGGGCTCCTTCCTCGTGACCTGCTGTCAAGCTCATGGGTAAACCCTAAAGGCTGGTCCAGTGCGGTCGGCGCGCCGGTCCCGCCTGGCGGGGGTCGACCGGAGCAGGTCGTCGAGGTGCCGGATCACCGCCGCCGACAGACCGCACGTCCCATGGCCGACCGATCCGGGCGACGCGCTGCGCGAGTCGGCACGTCCGCCGAAACACCGTGGGGCGAGCCCTTGTCGAGCGCGCAACCCGCGGGCCCCGCCCCCCTGCTGGGCCGTGCGGGGAGAGGGCCGGCAAGGGTTCGCCGGGGTTGGTCGGACGGCCTTCGGACAGCCGGAAGAGGTGGTGGGGTAGGCCGGGGCGGCCGCGTCAGGCGTAGCGGTGGCGCGGTGCGTGCGGGTCGTCCCAGCGGTCGGCGTGGGCGAGGCCGAGCAGGCGTACGGCGTGCTGGAGTTCGGCAAGTGCGCCCGTGGCGCGGAGGCGTGCGGGGGCCTCGCGCACGAGCCAGGCGGTCAGTTCGGTCCGTACGTCTTCCGCTTCCTCCTCCGACCAGACGAACCACGACCGCCACGGGAGTGCGTCCTCCAGGAGGTCCCATTCCCACTGGTCGACCGTGTCGGTGAGGTGCCGGTCGGCGACCGGGTGGCGCAGGTCCTCCCAGACCGCCAGCCAGGGGCCGATGTCGGCGGAGGCCTCGGCGCACAGCGGGAGGAGTTCGTGTACGGGGACGGCGGGGTCCGGGGTGAGGAGGGTGTGGGCCCACCAGGCGTGCAGGAACTCCCGTACGGCCGCGCTCTGCGCCGCGGGCCACTGCTGCCATGCGGCGCGGTGGAACGAGGTGCCGACGTTGCCGATGTCGTACGCGTGGGCGCCGAGGCCGCCGGTCAGTTCGCGGGCGAACTGCGGCAGGACGCGGCGCAGCACGGCGCCGTGGTCGCTCCAGTCGGGTGCGCTCCAGGTGCGGTGCAGGAGATCGGGGTCGAGTTCCGTGTCGGGGAGCTTCAGCAGGGCGAGCTCCTGCGGGCTGCCCCAGTGGCACTCGCACTGGACCTCGTCGGCCCGCGCGGTCATCCCGCGGAAGGTGACGGCCAGCCGGTCCAGTGCCCGGTCGAGCCGCGCGCGGTCTGCTGGGGCGGGCGGGGCGGAGCCATGGCTGGGTGCGGGTGCGGGTGCGGGTGCGGGTTCGCGTTCGGTCATGGTCGGTTGTGCCTCACCGGGACTCCGGGCCGCTGGGGCCCGAAGAGCGCGACTCTACCCGTACGCGGATCAGGCCGTGACGCGGGGGACCGTACGCCGGTCGCTGCTCCGCGTGCGATCTCTCGGTCGCGTCGCTGGTGGTGGTTGGCCGGCCACGCCTCGGTGCGGCGCTCCTGTCGGGTGTGCCGGTAGCTCAGCCGGTGCGGCGAGCCATCGGTGGTGGGCCCGACGGCCGGCCGGGTACGCGGACGCGCGGACGATTCGAGGGCAGGACGAGTTCCTCCGGTACGACATTCCTTCCCAGGACGAACCGGCCGAGCAGGCCTTGTGGCCCGGTGATGACGACGACGGGTCCCTCCAGGACCAGGTGCCGTTCCCCGCGCTCGGCACCACCCGCTCCAAGGCCCTGGTCCTGCTCCTGACCGCAGGACAGCTAACGGCACGCACCACGGCGTCCGCCTTGTTGGTTTCGGTTTCGCCGTGGGTCACGTTGCTCGGAGTGGGCCCGAGGCCAAGGCACAGCCGATCGGGAGACTCGCGAAGGCAGGTGCAGGGAGGGGACAGCGCGTATCCCGAGGGTCGAGCTCTGCTCACCGAACCGCCGGACAGTGGCCCCGAGCACCCCCGGATGAGACAGGCTCCGTACGTGACCACGCCGGAAGGCCGGGACGCCACCCCGGCGCGCGACCCGCAACTCACCCTCTGGTGAAGTGGGTTCGGACAATCGCGAGAGAGGTGAGCTCATTCAGAAGGTCTACGGGGAGAACCGTCTGATCGACAATGACGCGTTCTATGTCAAGATCATCTCTTGAAGGGCAGGCACTGAATCATGACCCTGCTCACCCAGAGCACGACCCTTGCCCGCCCGTCCCATCGCCTGGTCGAGGTCTACGACTCGGACGCCAACCTCACCGACAGCACGGCGATCGCCGCCGCTGAACGCAACGTTGTCGGCGGCAACGGCTACCACCTCTACCTGTTCAGCCTGCAGTCCGACCTGGAGGTGGAAGTAGCCGTTCGGGTGTGGGACGGACCGCAGCCTCCGCCCGGCGAGGTCGAGGGCTTCACGGCCGTGAGCCTCGAGTCGGAGACCGGGATCCTGGTGATCGGTCAGTTCGCGTTCGGACCTGCGGCGGAGATGACGCTCCCGAGGCCGGGCGTCTACGAGGGACACGTTTCATGGGCCGGCCGGGTTACCGCTGCCGAATACTACGAGCATGCGCTCCGCCAGATCGAAGACGACTGGAGCACCGCACGGATCCGGCAGCTGTGGGCCGACAACCCGCAACCTGAGCGGTACACCCTCGACCTCTGGCACGTCCGCGAACCTGAACCCGCGGACGACGAGGACGACTGACCTGCCTCCTTGGAGCGCCGGATAGGAATCCGTCGGGAATCGGGACGAGCCGTGGCAGCTCCCGAAGGTCCCGCACCTGCTGTTGTAGGTGTGGCACCTTCCGTCCGCGAGCCGCCAACGTACCGGGCAGGAGTAAGGCGTGGGTGCAAAGCGGTCAGAATGTGTCCGGAGGCGGGTGTGGGGGACCTTCTGGGCTGACTGCCTACGGGCGGCCGACCGTACTGTACTGCTGCAGTCAGCCCCGGACACCCATGGGCAGGCGTCACGTTCGCGTCGGTGTGGGGGAGCCGCGACGACCTGGATGCGACCCTCGGCCCCGACCTGTGGCGAAGATCAGCACCGACGGGGCCCCGACAGCGACGTGGCCGTTCGCCCGACGTGCCGGCGGAGGGCCACTCACCCACCCGAGTGAGTTGCCCCGCAAAGCCCTTCCAGGGAGGAGGGACCACGCGGCTACGAATCGGTGCGTGATCAAGAACCTGCTCCAGCGCGCTGCCCGCGCTCGCCCTCGCCGCCCTTCCCCTCCCCGCCACCTCCCCAGCCACCGCCCAGCCAGTTGTGCCCGCCGCCTCACGGCCTCCACGGCGCCCGCGCTGCGGGCGCCACTGCCCCTGTTCGAGGCGGGTCGACCTGATCCCGGTCGTGTCGAGCAGCGCGAAGGCTACAAGCGGGACCTCTGCAAGCACTGGGACCGCGGGCTGAACGCGTTCGGTCGAACACCGCCGGCGCAACTCCCCGGCGACATGGCGGACTTGCTCGGGCTGCGCGTCGTCCTCGAGCACCCGAGGAGAACCATCAAGGCCCTCGCCTCGTCTCCGCTGATCAGCTTCAGGCGCGGCTCGGTGACCCATTTCGCGCAGCGGCGGGGCAGTCGATAGGGTGTCAGGTCACGACCGCCTCCGGTTCCGCGGGCAGGTCAGGGCTCTGCCGCAGCTCGTGGCACCTCCGCAGCTGCCACGTCGGCACCTGCCTGCCTGCCCGGGACTCGGGACACGGGGCGGCCTTCACGGCCGGGCACTCGGGTTCCGGCCGACGGGTCAGGAGGAACGAGTGGCACAGGTCATCGCCGAGGTCTCAAGGACGTTCAACGAGTTTCTGCTCTTGCCCAACCGGACCCGGACCGACTGCTCGCCCGCGACGGTCAACCTGCGCACGCCCCTGGTGCGGCACGTCGTCGGAGAGCCCTCGGCGATCGAACTCGGCTCCCCGTTCACCTCCGCGATCATGCAGGCTGTCAGCACACCGGAACTCGCCATCGCACTCGCACGCAACGGCGGTCTGAGCTTCCTGCACCACAACCAGTCGATCCAGGACCAGGCCGCAGCCGTCCGCCAGGTGAAGAACTTCAAGGCCGGATTCGTCACCAGCGACACCAACGTCCGCCCCGACGACAGCCTGAGGCACCTGGTCGCCGTCATGCAACGCACCGATCACAGCACCGCCGCGGTCACCCACGACGGCAGCGCCACCGGCCGCCTGCTCGGCCTGGTGACCTCCCGCGACTTCCACCCCCAGCGCCACGACCTCGACGGACCGGTGAGCGGTCGGATGACCGCCATCGCCGACCTTCCTCACGCCGCAGCTGACACCACGCTCTCCGAAGCCAACGCCCGGCTGTGGGATCAGCGGCTCGACTGTCTGCCCGTACTCGACACCGAGGGTCACCTGCAGTACCTGGTCTTCCGGTCCGACTACACGGACAACAAGCGCTTCCCTAACCAGGCCGTGGACACCGCGAAGCGACTGCGGGTGGGCGCGGGCATCAACACCCACGACTACCGAGAGCGCGTCCCCGCCCTGCTGGAGGCGGGCGCAGACGCCCTGTGCTTCGACTCCTCCGACGGCTACAGCGACTGGCAGGCGCAAGCCCTGACCTGGGTGAAGAAGCACTACCCGGAGATCCCCACCGGCGGCGGCAACGTGGTCGACGGCGAGGCGTTCACCTTCCTCGCCGAGGCCGGTGCGGACTTCGTCAAGATCGGCGTGGGCGGCGGCTCCATCTGCATCACCCGCGATCAGAAGGGCATCGGCCGCGGCCAGGCGAGCGCGGTCCTGGACGTCGCCGCCGCAAGGGACGCCTTCCGCGATCGCACCGGCGAGTACGTGCCCATCTGCTCCGACGGTGGGCTGGTGCACGACTACCACGTGGCCCTGGCACTGGCGATGGGAGCCGACTTCGTCATGATGGGGCGCTACTTCGCCCGCTTCGACCAGGCGGCCGGTGCCAAGCTCCCCACCCGGGACGGCTTCGTGAAGGAGTACTGGGGCGAGGGCTCGAACCGTGCCCGCAACTGGCAGCGCTACGGACAAGGAGGCCAGGGCCTGATCTTCGAAGAAGGCGTCGACGGCTACGTTCCCTACGCCGGCGACCTCAACGAAGGGCTCGCCCTGACCATCGCCAAGCTCAAGACCACGATGGTGTCCTGCGGATCCACCACTCTTGCGGAGTTCCAGTCCACGGCCCGGCTGACCCTGGTCTCCGACCAGAGCTTCCAGGAGAGCCACGCCAACGTCGCCCTGCGCGACACCCCGATGACCATCGCCTGATCGGCTGCCAAGAGCCACGGACCGCTGGCCGGAGGGGGAACGGCGCACAGCCGGACCACCCCCTCCCGCCAGTGGTCAAGCACCTGCGACGCTGCTGCACGCCCTTCGAGCGTGACCGCAGCCGCCGGATCGGCCACGCCGTCGACCGGCTCACGGCCCTCCAGTTCTGCCGACACGGCAACCGGGTCTGGCGCGTGGGCCGGCCTCTGCCCGACGTCCGACTCCCAAGGGTCCCGCCGGCCGTGACCACCGCCATGAACGGCGGCCGGCAGGCCGACACCGAACGCCGCCGCACCCGTGTGCAGCCCGACGCGACGGAACCTCACTGACTCTGGCCGGCCGTTGCGGTTCGCTGGTGGCCGACGCGGTTCACGCTTGTCGGTGTCGGAGGCTGATGTCAGGAAGAGCCACGCTCTTGACACGGCAGGCGCTCTGACCGGCTCAGCTCAAGGGCGCCGAAGGCGTATCCAAGCGACTCCACATGGCCTCCCTCGTCAGTCCTGGGCCCAGGCGAAGGGCATGGGTGCGCCCTGCGGGATCACCCAGGGGTCGGGGTATCGGGCCTGGCAACCGGTGCAGCGTGCGACGAACGGCCCCAGATCGGGATCGGTCAGGAGGCTGTAACTGCCGGAAGCTTCAGCGGGGAGCATGTAGCCATTCGCTGTCGTCTCCAGACCAGGCCGGCCAGGAGAACACCGGCAGGGCCGTTCCGCTGCGAATGATGCTCCTTCAGCGGTCCTGGACGTGCGCTTGAAGAGGCTGGTGAAGTTCTCGAAACTCTCACGCATGGACACAACGGGCGGCTCGCGTTTCGCAGCGGGTGATCCGGGTCGTCGAGACTACCGCGGCCATTGCTGCCATCCCGTCTGCCGTCGACCCGCACGGAGCGATAGCGGGACTCATGGGGTCGGGCCGTCACGCGTCGGGGGATTCGCCGGCGTGGGGCCTCGAGGGACTCCTCGCGGTGTGCGGGGCGGGTGTCGCCCCGGGATGGAAACAGGCCGTGATCGTCTTGCCGCCGTGGAAGGAATGGGCGTCCCAGGCATCGGCGAGGGCGTCGATGATGGCGAGTCCCCGTCCGGAGGTCGCCTCGCGTGAGGGGTCGCGCGGGGCCGGCAGGTACGGATCGCCGTCGGCGACGCTGACGTGCAGGCAGCGGCCGTCCCAGGTGAGCACCAGGCCGGCGCCGCTGTGGGCGTGGACGTGTGCGTTGGTGACGAGCTCCGACACCGTCAGCAGGACGGAGTGCGCCGTGTCGGGGGCGTCCGTCGTCCACTGCAGGGAGTCCAGGCGTTCCGCGGTCCACCGGCGTGCCTCGCGAACCCCTCGGTGTACGGGGAAGGAAGTGGCCCACCCCTTGGCACGCATGGACACCGCGTTCACCTCGCTTGCGCTCTCGTGTGACGCCGGACCGGACGGGTCGTGTCGCTTGTCAGAACCGGCTCGCCCGGTGCCGGGCACGGTGTTCGCCCCTGCTGTGTACGAGCAGCAGGGCCAACGCCATCGGCGCGATCAGCAGGACCATCGTCGTCATGGGGCTGCTCCTTCCCTCGTCTCCGTTCCCCTGCGCGTGTGGCCGCTATGAGGGCTCCGAAACCCCTGTGTGTCGCCCGGCTCCATCTCCCTCGACATCCCGTGAGCGGTGAGCGGCCTTGCAGGGAGACCACAATGGCCTCAGCGAGATGGAAACGGTGTGGGTGGCCGACGAGCGGTCCCCGCTCCCCGGTCGCCGGCAGCAGGCTGGTGCAGGCCCTCGCGTAGGTACATCAGGGCCTCCGGCACATGCCGCTACGTCGGACGCCGGTTCGTGAAGAACAACCGGCTCAACCATGTCGGCGACCTGTGGGCCTTCGCCTTCCTCAGCGGTTCATCCGGTGCCGACGCCCACTGACGCCCCGTAAGCGGCGGAAGCGACGGAGGCCCCGGCGGGCCCGAAGGCCTGCCGGGGCGAGGTACCGCTCAGGAGCCGGCTCAGCCGTTGACGTTGACGGCCTTCCAGGCGGCCGCCACCTGCTGGTACTCCACGCTGGTGGATCCGTACAGGTCGGCCGTCGCCTGCAGGGTCGCGGTGCGCGCTCCCGCGTAGTTGGTGGTCGACGTCATGTAGGTCGAGAGCGCCTTGTACCAGATCTTGTAGGCCTTGGTCCGGCCGATCCCGGTCACCGTCGAACCGTCGTAGGTGGGCGAGTTGTACGAGACCCCGTTGACCGTCTTCGCGCCGCTGCCCTCGGAGAGCAGGTAGAAGAAGTGGTTGGCCACGCCCGAGGAATTGTGCACGTCGAGCCGGCCCACGCTCTTGGACCAGTAGTCGGCCGAGGCGCCGTCCTTGCTGGGCTTGTCCATGTGGCGCAGCGGCGTGCCGTCGCCGCGGATGTCGATCTTCTCGCCGATGAGGTAGTCGCCGACGTCGGCCGAGTTGTTGGCGAAGAACTCCACCGAGGTGCCGAAGATGTCGCTGGTGGCCTCGTTGAGGCCGCCCGACTCGCGGCTGTAGTTCAGCTTGGCCGTGGCGGCGGTCAGGCCGTGGCTCATCTCGTGGCCGGCGACGTCCAGGGAGGTGAGCGGCTTCTGGTTGGCGGCGCCGTCGCCGTAGGTCATGCAGAAGCAGGCGTCCGACCAGAAGGCGTTGACGTAGGCGTTGCCGTAGTGGACGCGGGAGTAGGCGGCCTTGCCATCCCCGGCGATGCCGTTGCGGCCGAATTCGGACTTGTAGAAGTCCCAGGTCACCGCAGCGCCGTAGTGGGCGTCGGCGGCGGCCGTCTGGCGGTTCGACGGCAGTCCGTCGCCCCACTTGTCGTCGGCGTCGGTGAACAGGCTTCCGGTGCCGGTGGTGCCGCCGTTCAGGTCGTAGGTCCTGTGGCCGCCGCGGACGCCGTCCGTCAGGCTGTAGGACGCCCCGCTCTGCGTGGTGTCCAGCGTGACGGAGCCGGAGTACTGGCTCGTGCCGGTGCCGGTGTCGATGGCCTCGTAGGAGTACAGCTCGGCGCCGGTGGCGGCGTCCGTGATGACGTGGCGCTCGCTGGGGGTGCCGTCGTGCTGGGTTCCGGTGACGACGGCCTCGTAGGCGATGACCGGGTTTCCGCTCGCGGCCCAGACGACCTGGCGGGCACCGGCGGGCGCGGCCTTGAGGGAGGCGCGGGCGGCGGCCGGGGCTATTCGGGCCTCGATGCCCTTGGTGGTCTTGCGGCTGCCGTCCTTCTTCTGGTGGACCACCAGATCGCCGCCGAGGACCGGCAGCCCGGAGTAGGTGCGCTCGTAGCGGGTGTGCACCGTGCCGTCGGCGTCCTTGATCACATCGCGGGCCACGAGGCGCTCCTCGTCGGCCAGGCCGATGGCCCGCGCGGTGTCGGCCGCCGTGTTCTGGGCCGCGGTGATCGCCAGGACGCGCGCGTCGGCGGTGAGGGCGAGGGTGGTGGCTCCCGCCTCGCGCTCGGCCGAGGCGTTGGCGGATCCGCTCTGGACGGAGATGGCGACCATCGCCGCCGAGGCGACGACGGCGGCGGCGCGCAGCGCTCGGGTGCGGCTGCGGGGGGTGCGGGATGAGGACGTGGGGAGAGTCACTCGTGCTCCTTCAATTGCCGTGGGGGGCCAGGCGGTTGAGATTGCCAGGAAGGAGCAGTGGATTGACAGGTATGCAACAAGTATTTGACCAGCTGTTTGTCCGGAGAGAGGGGAGTGATGTTCGCTGAGCGACCAAAAATGGAACATTCCGCTTCCCCGGACGCGGCGTGCACCGAGCCCGGGGAAAGGTCCGACCGTTACTCGATGCCGGGGATCTGCCGGGCCTTGAACGCGGCGCGCACGGCGTCCGCGGCGCTCGCGCCGTACATCCGCCGGGCGGTCGAAACCGTCGTCAGGGCCGCGTCCTTGAAGGACGTGTCCGGCGCGAAGCCGAACTGGGCGTTGACGATGATGCGGTCGGCGGTCCGGGCGCCCAGGGCGTTGCGGATGTCGAAGAGGGCGCGGGACCAGATCTCCCCGTCCGCGTGGACCTCGCCCTCCAGGTCGGCGTACACCTTGTTCCCGTCGATGCGGCGCAGGCAGTGCGGGGCATCGCTGTAGGAGGCCGCGTCCCAGTCGGCGACGCAGGCCAGGTCGGCTCGCCTCGGCCAGCCGTACGCGGCGTCCGCGTGGGCGCCGACCTCGACGGCCAGGTAGTCACCGAAGGCCTCGCCTATCGCGCCGGCCTCGGAAGAGGTACCGAAGCCGGGGACCTGCGCGTTGTGCACCGCGTGGCCGTACTCGTGGACGATCACTTCCGCGTCCTCGGCGTCGTCGACACCGCCCTTGCCGAAGCGGATCTCGGTCTTCTTGTCCGAGAAGAAGGAATTGTCCGCGCCCCACTGGTTGATGCGGACCGGCTGGGCCCGGTCGTTGGCCCCGGGCAGTTCGGTGCCGAAGCCCAGCCCTTGCAGGTACTCCTGGGCCTCATTGACCCAGAAGTAGGCCATGACCTGCTCGAACTGGTCGTCGGTGCGGTTGTATACGGTCGCGTCCGCAGGATTCGCCGAGGCGCCGGTGTCCGATCTGACGTACGCCCACCGGCCCGACAGCCGGCCGCCGGCGTCCAGATTGCGCAGCGCGGCCGTGGTGTAGGCCGAGGCGGGCACGGCGTCGGCGGCGTCCTTGGCGTCGGCCAGGGTCTGATCCCCCGAGGACTGGACGGGGTTGACCATGAAGATGCGGGCCTGGGGCTGCGCTGTTGTCGGCGCGGACCCGGACCCGGACGCCGAGGCCGGTCCGGTCAGAGCGACCAGGGTCAGGGCGACCAGGGGCAGGGCGGCGGCGGCCGTCGCGGTGGCGTTCGGACCACGGGGTGTGCGGCGGGACATGGACATCCTCCTGTGAGGGACGCGTTGTGCCGGAGAAGAGACACGGAAGGGCGGGGTGCGGCCGTGATCCTCGCGCACGACACCGGGCCCGCGCCAGGCCCGCGCCAGGCCCGCGTTCCGGGAAGGTCTGCCGCACAGGGCGCCATTCGGGCAGGGCAATCGCCCTGCTCCCCGCCGCGTTGCCGTCGCGCGGGGCACGGTCAGGGTCCTGCGGGGCCGCGGCCGCCTATGCTGCGGCGGGTCCGTACCTCAGCAACGTCCAGGCACCCGCGCCGGGCTGACCGTCCTCGTCCTCGTCCTCGTGCTCGTCGCCACGGCGGCGCATGGAACATTCTCGGAAAGCCAGGCGTGGGAGCCGCGCGTGGTACCGCGGGCAAGAGGCCACGCCGGGCAGTCCCGTCGGCCCCGGCCCCGGCCCCGACGGAGCCGGATCGGCAGCGCCGCGGCCCGCCGCGATGCTCGCGCTCCGTCCCGGATGCGGCACTCGAACGCCTGGTCGTGGTGACGATGCCGGGCATCGTCCACCGAGTGGAGCGCACGATGTTCCGCATCAAGGCGTGCCGCACCCCCCCCGTGCCGATTCGGCTTCTTCGACCGCACTCGCAACGGGGCACGGCTTCACTGCAGTACCGGCTGCGGCTCCCCGGCATCCACGCGCAATCACCGCCGGCGGCAGCGCCGGGAGAGTGAGGCCTCGCCCGAGGCGTGAGGCCGCGGTTCCAGGAGTGACCCCTCGAAGCTGCGGCCACCCGTGCCTGCCGGCTTCGGCCTGAAGTCCGGCGTCGACGCCCACCGCCGCGTGAGCGCCGAGACTCGGCTGCCGGCGCCCTCGCGGCCGGCCCGGGCGGCGAGCCCTTCGAGGACCGCCACATTCCGGACGCCGAAATCGCGAACGATGTCGGCAGGCTGATGACCGCGGCACAAGGGCCGCCTGCGCGAAGCTCCGCCGCCCACCTCGGGCCGGTGCGGCTCTCTCGTGCCGGAGATGCCGATCCGCCCCGGTGTCAAGCGTCGTGACCCACGCCGCGATCAGCCCGCCTCGGCGCCGGCCGTCGTCGCTCTCGGGGTTCTTGTCCGGTTGCTGCGTCGGCGACCGGACATCCAGGTCAGGATCGTACGGAATGGGACGGGTCCAGCACCGGGAGTGACGCCGATGGAGGCTCCAACGCTGAAGGGCATGAGCTCCATCTCGCCGCGACAACGACCCTGCCCCGACGTTCCGTCCCCCGATCCCAGAGGCCACCGCACATGCACCCACCCAACGGCAACCCGGATCACGACACGATGGAACTCTTCCTCGGCGACGCCGGTGCACCCGGTACGGCGCCGGAGCCGCCGGCCCCGGTGTTCGTGGACACGTCAGGGCGCAGACAGCGCCGAGTGCGCCGATGGGGATACCTGCTGGTGGTACCCGCCGCCGCCTACGTCGTCCTGCTCATCAGCACCCTGCTGGGCGGCCCCACCCTGCAGTCGCCGTTCCTTCCCTCCGCCCAGGCTCCGCACACCCCCGCGCCCGAGGGGCCGGCCGGGAGCCGCAGCGCGAGCCCGTCCCCCCGCGGTGCGGAGAGCAAGAGCCCGCGACTCGCCCCTGCGGCCACGCGCAGCGCCGCACCCACCCCGGCTGCCGCGACCAGGACCAGCCCTGCGACGCCGGGCACCGGACCTGAGCCGACGAAGGCCGCCACCGGATCGGCAGACCCCGTTCCGTCGCCTCCCGGTGGGGGCCGCGGCCGCGGCACCACGCCGCCGGGCCAAGGCGGAGGCAAGCCCACCGGCCACCCCTGAGCCCGGCGCGTGGTCCGCACCGGCGACAGCGCATACCCCAGCACAGCATCTCTCCGCACCGCACTACGCAGCAGGCAGGAAGCCCCGTCCCTTGTCGAAGAACCGTCGCCGCCGCCCCCGCGGCAGGCACAGCTCCGTACGCAACATCCCTTTGCGCACCCACTGGCTGCTGCTGACCACCCTCGTGCTCACCCTCTCGGCTGCGCTGCTCCTCCAGGGGTACACCCAGCACCTGTTCGACTCCACCCCCGACGGGGCTCCTCGTGAGCGGGGTTCGGGAACCTCCGTCCCGGCGGCTATCAGCTCCGGCGGGCCGGTGATCGAGGGCACGGCCGGCCGCACCGCCGCCCCGGCGGCCCGCACCCTCGCACTGACCTTCGACGACGGCCCCGACCCCGTCTGGACGCCGAAGATCCTCGACGTGCTGCGCCGCAACGACGTGCCCGCCACCTTCTTCACCGTCGGCACCCGGGTCGCCGAGAACCCCGGTCTCGCCCGCCGGATCGTCGACGAGGGCCACCAGATCGGCCTGCACAGCTTCACCCACACCGATCTCGGCACCGCGTCCGCCTGGCGGCGTTCCCTGGAACTGCGCGAGACCCAGCTCGTCATCGCCGGGGCCACCGGCGTCACCACGCCGCTGCTGCGCCCGCCGTACTCCTCCACCAACAAAGCGCTCGGCGACGCCGACTGGAGCGCCGTCGTGCAAGCCGGGCAGGAGGGGTACCTGACCGTCCTGACGACCCTGGACAGCCAGGACTGGCGACGCCCGGGCGTGGAGCAGATCATCGCCGGCGCCACCCCGAAGGACACCGCCGGGCAGATCGTGCTGCTGCACGACGCGGGTGGGGACCGCTCGCAGACGGTCGCCGCGCTCGAACAGCTGGTGCCGCGGCTGAAGGCGTCCGGCTGGACGTTCGTCACCGTGGGCGACGCGGTCGCCCTCCCCGAAGTCGTGCAGCCGGCCGGGACCTTGGACCGGTGGCACGGCCTCGCCCTCATCACCGCGCTCGGCACCAGTGACTGGATCATCGAAGCCCTCTCCTGGCTGCTGTGGGCGGCGGGCGCGATCAGCCTGCTGCGCGCGGTCGCCGTCTTCGTCGCCGCCAGGCGCCACGTGCGGATGCGCCGCAGGCCCTGGGGCGCTCCGGTCACCGAACCCGTCAGCGTCATCGTCCCCGCGTACAACGAGAGCGCCGGCATCGAGGCCGCCGTCCGTTCTCTGGTGGCCTCCGACCATCAGGTCGAGGTCATCGTCGTCGACGACGGCTCCACGGACGGCACGGCCGACATCGTCGAGGCCCTCCGGCTGCCCGGCGTACGGGTCATCCGGCAGCAGAACGCCGGAAAACCGGCCGCCCTCAACACGGGCATCGCCGCGGCCTACTGCGATCTGCTCGTCATGGTCGACGGCGACACCGTCTTCGAACCGGACGCCGTCCGCATGATCGTCCAGCCCTTCGCCCAGCGCCGCGTGGGGGCGGTCTCCGGCAACGCCAAGGTGGTCAACCGGGGCGGGCTGCTCGGACGCTGGCAGCACATCGAGTATGTGGTCGGCTTCAACCTCGACCGCCGCCTGTTCGACCTCGCCGAGTGCATGCCCACCGTCCCCGGTGCCGTCGGCGCGTTCCGCCGGGAGGCGCTGCTGCGGGTCGGCGGCGTCAGCGACACCACCCTCGCCGAGGACACGGACCTCACGATGGCCCTGTGCCGGGACGGCTGGCGCGTCGTCTACGAGGAGCGGGCCAAGGCCTGGACGGAAGCCCCCGCATCGCTCGGCGCCCTGTGGAAGCAGCGCTACCGGTGGTGCTACGGCACCCTCCAGGCGATGTGGAAGCACCGGGGTGCCCTCACCCAGCGGGGGCAGGCCGGAAAGCTCGGCCGGCGCGGTCTGGGCTACCTGCTGATGTTCCAGGTCCTGCTGCCCCTGCTCGCGCCCGTCGTGGACGTCTTCGCCGTCTACGGCCTGGTCTTCCTCGACCCCCTGCGCATCCTCGGCCTGTGGACGGCGTTCCTGCTCCTCCAGGTCCTGATGGGGCTGTACGCGTTCCGCCTGGACGGGGAGCGGCCGGGACCGTTGTGGAGCCTGCCCCTGCAGCAGTTCGTCTACCGCCAGCTCATGTACCTGGTCGTGATCCAGTCCGTCTTCACCGCTGTCGCCGGGTCCCGGCTGCGCTGGCAGCGAATGGATCGCTACGGCAGCCTCCAGGTGCCCGTCACCCCGTCCGAGCCTCCGCTGCCGGACCGCTTGCCCGTGCCCGAGGCCCCGCCGGCCCCCGAGTCCTGGGCCGTTCCCGCGGCCGCGCCGTACGGCGGCCACGACGCGGACCCCGCCTGGAGGGCCCACCCTTCCGCGTCGGTCCCGCACAGCTCGCAGGACCACATCTGGCCCTCGCGGGGGCCCCGAGACCTGTAGGCACCGGCTCCGAGGTATTCCGTTCGGCGCCTGCCGGGCCGGCGCACGTTCGTCAGCCACTGCCCCACCGCCCCACCGCCACGCCGAGCGCGGTGGCGTGCCGCGGGGTGGCCAGGGTCCCGTGGAGCTCGTAGCAGGCGCGGGCGGCGGCGAGGGTTCTCCTGCGTGGGTCGGCCGGGAGCCAGACAGGTGCGGTGGCCGCCTTCGCGGTTCTGTCGCCCGGCATGGACGAGCGTGCAGGTCGATCCGATGTTGGCCCGCGCGGGGGGTACGAGCCCGCCTGACGGCCTTGGTACGCGAGGTGGTGGCCGGGCAGGTAGTTTGCTCGGATGAGTCTCCTTGATGATGTGGCCGAGCGCGACGGCTGGCAGTGCTGGGTGTGTGACGAACCGGTCGACCCCGACGAGTCGGTGAACGACCCGCGGGGGCCCAGTGTCGACAGCCGCACCTCCGACCGGAAGGCCAAGGTCGCCGAGCGGCTCGCGCACCGCGGATGCAACACACGCAAGGGCGCGGTCAAGGTGGTCATCGCCTGGCCGGAGCGCCTGTACGTAGTCGAACCCGCGCCGCTGATCACCGTTGCCGAGAGGCTGGAGCGCAAGGGCGGCCGCGAGATGGTGGGCCGTTGTCCGACCAGGAAGGACGCCCAAGAGACGGCGGACTGGCTGGTGGACCGCTTCTCCCGACTGGTACCGGGGCTGCCGGTGACCGCCGACATCCAGGCCGGCGGCGGCCAGTTCCTCGTCGTCCTGTCCACCGGCCGCCGCTGACGGGATCACCCACGCACACCCGCGTCGAGATGGTGGCCATCTGGCCGTCCGATCAGCAAAGCCTGGCCAACGGGCGTGCGAAGGCACAGCGCCTCCCGCTTTGCGTCCTTCGGCGAGCCGTAGGACGTTCAGCAGCCGGACCGCCCGAGCTTCGACCGTTCGACGAGCACGCCGCACGGGTTGTTGCCGTGTATTGCAGGGCCGTGTCGAGCCCGGGGCGTGACGGGGGAGGCGTGCGCATGGCCGGCACGGGCCGCCGGCGCCATGGCCCGAGTGGTTACCTGTTGGAGGAACACGTGGAAAAGGCTGAACCCCAGCGGGGATCGCACTCCGATGCGGGGGCTCCGGGTGGGGGCATGGAAGGTCTGCGCGAGCACGGATTCGCCCGCTACGGTGCTGCGCAACTCGGTGTCTCGGCCAGTTCCGCCTCAAGGGACTTGGCCAGGATCCGGGAGGTCTTCGCGGCTCTGCCGCCCGACCCGTACGCTCCGGGAACGAATCGGTTCCGCCGGTACTCCCATGCCGTGTACCTGCCGTGGAAGGACGAACTGTCCTGGATTCCCGGAACCCCCCACCCCGTACACGGTACCGTCACCGACTTCTCCCAGGGCGAGGACGACCCTGAGTACTCGCGGAAGCGGCGCGTGCTCCCCGACATCCCCGAAGCGCTGCGCGGCAACGCCCTGCTGTTGCGACTCCTGCGCTGGGACATCGAGCAGGTCCTGTCCTTGAAGAAGCTGGCGAACCGGCCGCTGTGGGCCGGTGTCCACCTGATCCGGCTCGGCGTCGACCGCCCCGGCCAGGACGCCGTTTCCACCCCGAACTGCTTGCACCAGGACGGAGGCTCGGCCGGCACGTTCACCTTCGCCCACCTGATCACCCGTACCAACGTCACCGGCGGGCAGAACGTCATCGCCACACCGGGTAGCGCGGGCCTCCAGCCCGATGACCCGTGGGCGGACATCCACGCCGCCTTCACCCTCACCGACGCACTGGACGGCTACGCCGTCCACGACCACAGAGTCAGCCACTACGTCGGCCCGGTCCGCGCGGGCTCCGAGCCAGGACCGGGCGAACGGTCCATCCTCATCGTCGGCCTCGCCCCGTACGTGCCCCAGCTGTGACACCGCTGAGGCAGGGCCCGTGGAACATCTACGCCGTCAACCCGATGGCTGCCTCCCGTGCAGCCGGTAGCCGTCCACATCGTCCTTGATCCGGTCCGTCCCGGCCCGCGCACAGCAGGACGAGGTTCTGGAATTCGATGTTGAAGATGGGTGGCCCGGCTCCTACGCCATCTGCCCGGTCTGCTTCTGGGAAGATGACCCGGTGCAGTTCCGCCGGCCGTTCAGGCCGGGTGGCGCCAATCAATGGTCGCTGGCCGAGGCTCAGCAGAACTTCCGGGCCTATGGCGCCTGCGACCAGCGAGGGCGGCGGTTTGTTCGGCCCCCGGCGGATGACGAACCTCTCGACCCGGAGTGGCGCCCGATCGACCCGACCACCGACGTGTTCGAGGATTTCGCGGGCGAAGATTGCCGTCCTTGGCCTGATGACGGATCAGCCCTGTGCTGGTGGCTCCCTTCCTTCCGGGGAGCTCCCGAAGAGCCGGCGCACGATCCGAACCTCGAGGTGGTGATCGACGTGGGTTCGGTGCGCAGCGAGCGTGATCTCCATGAGGTCCTGAAGCGGGAGCTCGGTTTCCCGTCGTTCTACGGCATGAACTGGGACGCATTCTGGGATGCGGTTACCGGCCTCGTCGAGATGCCCAAGCGACTGCGCTTCGTCCGATGGGCCGAGTTGGAACCCCGAGTACCACTGGCTGCGAACGTGCTCAGTGACCAGCTGAAGAGATACGACGAGACGGTCCAGGGGTTCAGCGTCGTCCGTGAGCAGTAGCGGCGACCAAGGTCCACTCGACGCGTTAGCCGCTATGTTTGCCGGGCCTGCGGCAGGGTGAGGCGAGGGGAGCAGTGATGATCGTCCAGGGGCGGAAGCATCTCGTCCGTACCTGGGAGCGTCTCGCCCAGGAGATGGGCATCCCGATGGGGACGTTCCGCAACAAGAAGCCTTACGCCGTCGAGGGCTTCCCCGCTCCGGTCAGCTCGGACGGTGCCCGGGTCCTTCTTTGGGACGGAGAGCAGACGACGGCCTACCTCGCCGGCGCCCCGGTCCCGGCACTGCCCGCACCGGACTTCCCGGGTGATCTGCTGGACCGCCAGGAGGCCGCGGCCGAGCTCGGGGTGACGCCGCGGAGCTGGGACAGCTACAAAACGGATCCGCGGATCGCCCCGCACGTGGTGCAAGTCTGCGGTGTGGAGCACTGGCCGCGAAGCGCGGTCTACGCCTTCCGCGACAGCCGGCCGGGCAAGCGGGCCGCAACCGGCCGCCCCACGGGGACGGTGGACGCCGTACCGCGTCAGGCGTGTGACGTCTCGGCTACGTCGACCGCCTCGGAGCCTTCGCGACGCATCCGCTCGGCCCCCCAGGTGCCGAGTTGCCCGAGGGCTTGATTGAGCGTGTGTCCGTGCTCAGTCAGGGAGTATTCCACCCGCGGCGGCACCTCGGCATAAACCTCCCGGTGCACGAGACCGTCCTCCTCCATTTCCCGCAGGTGTTGCGTCAGCATCTTCTCGCTCACCCCCGGCAGACCGCGACGAAGCTCAGCGAAGCGGCGTACCCCATGGGCGTCGAGTTCCCAGAGGATCAGTCCCTTCCACTTGCCGCTCACCACGTCGAGCGCAGCGTCTATGCCGCAGATGTACGGCCCGCGTCTCGGCGCCTTGGCCATCACTCATCCCCCTTACGAAAAGGTAAGTACCGCAGAAAATAGTGGGTACTTCCGAGAGTAGCCGGGCTCTTCGAGCATGGAGGGGTGAACGAACAACAGAAGCACACCACGAGGCAAGGCAGCCCTGTCACCGTGATCGGGCTCGGCCCGATGGGGCAGGCGATGACCCGCGCCCTCCTCACCGCCGGCCACCCGGTCACCGTCTGGAATCGCACCGCCGGCCGGGCCGACGGCGTCGTCGCCGACGGAGCAACGCTCGCCGCAACACCTGGCGAGGCCGTCGAAGCGAGTGACCTTGTGATCCTCAGTCTCACCGACTACCAGGCGATGTACGACATCCTCGACAGCGCCACCGCATCACTCGCCGGCCGGACGCTGGTCAACCTGAGCTCGGACACGCCCGACCGCACACGCAAGGCAGCGACCTGGGCGGCGGGCCACGACGCCGCCTTCCTCACCGGTGGCGTCATGGTCCCGGCGCCGATGGTCGGCACGGAGGCGGCTTTTGTCTACTACAGCGGCCCCGATGAGGTGATGGCGAACCACCGGGCGGCGTTGGCACCGTTCGGCACGCCAAAGTATCTGGGTGAGGATCCGGGGCTCGCCCAGATGATGTATCAAGCCCAGCTCGCGGTGTTCCTCACCACCCTGTCCGCGCTGATGCACGCCACCGCGATGCTGGGCGCTGCAGGAATGAAGGCGAAGGAGACACTGCCGGAGTTGCTCTCCTCCGCCGACTCGATCGGCGCCATCCTGAGGGCCGGCGAAGAGACCCCGGGCGCCGCGCTGGATGCCGGCGAGCATCCCGGCGATCTCAGCACCGTCACCATGATGGGCGCGACTGCCGACCACATCGTCGAGACCAGCATGTCCCTCGGCCTCGACCTCGCTCTGCCCTTGGCCGTGCAGGCCCACTACCAGCGCGCGATCGAGAACGGACACGGCGGCGACAACTGGACCCGCGTCATCGACAGCATCCGAGAGCCACGCTGACCGAACGCGTCCCGATGAACACTGTCGAAGGGCTGGGGCCGGCGGCCGGACCGCAACCCCTGACCTCGGTATTGCTGCGGAGGGCGGACCGCGGACCGGCACGGCCCAGAGGAACCTCCCGGGCCGGGCCGGGCGCGGCCGCGCCTGCGGTGTGGGGGAACGGGTCGGCTACCGCCCGGTTTCGCACGGGCGCGTCCGGCCACCCGGGCCGCGGGACCGGGGGCAGGTGATAAAGGCCTCGAACCGCTTCTCCATCGCCTCATCAGACGGGCGCCGCCGATGGCGTGCCAGCGTGTGAATTGCTTCGCGAAGGACAGCCGGACACGAAAGGCCTCGGACATGGAGCTGACCACGAAGAAGGCGGTCCCGCCCAGGACCTCGCACGGGGGAGCTCCTCGGTCGGACGACGTAGCACCGGGGCCACAGAACCCTCCTCCGGCCGGCACTCCCGGATGGCGGCGGCGACGCGCGAGGTGAGCAGACATCTCGCCGAGTCCTCCCGCACACGGACGACTTCCGAGTCTCCCCAACACTGCCGGGCCGTGGCACCGATGGGCTGCTCCGGAACGCCTCGCCGCCCGTGCGCGTCCCGCTATTCGCTCATCCACACCCCTCGTGCGCCACACCGGCCGGCAGGGCGCTTGACCGGCCAGATCGGCCACCACGAATCCGTTTGGGACCGCCTGCGGCCGATGCGTAGGCTGTCGAGCCATGTGCCACCACGCGTTCAACGGCGCCTTCCGGCACTACGTGTGCGTCGCGTGCCGGCTCGCCTTCAAGGGCAGCACGTGGCCGATTCGGAAGCGCATCTGTACCAGCTGTCGTGAGCAGCTCGCCTTCGCCGGCTACGACTTCGCCGCGCCCCGACGACGTGACACGAAGGCATGGTCCGTCGTCGCGGCCGTGCTCGCAGAGGGACTGACCTACGATCACCGCCCGGGCTGCGGCTGCTCGCGGCTCCCCTCGTTCCGGCCCCGGACCAAAGCGCAGCTGCGTGTCCGGCGACGCGCGGCCGACCGGCTGGGCCTGCCTCTGTCGGTGACCCTCGCCCGCCGCGACGCCTTCACCCCGGAGAGCCGCGACGAGCAACCACCCTCGCCACCGGCCGGGAAGCGCGACGCGGCCTGAGCGTCGTGCCCACGACGGCGCGGGCGCGACTGCCCTGGTCCGGCCACTGACGCTCTTGGCCCGCCTGCCCGGTCCTACGGTGTTCACCGCCCGGTGCGGTCCGGCTCCTTCCCAAGGCATGGCCGCGGCCCCATTCCAGGCCGAGGTCGGCGAGCTGCTGGAGCCGATCGGTGCTGAGTTCGGCGCGGGGGGTCTTGGTGTCGGAGAGGAACACGCCGAGCTTCACGACGTGCTCCTCGCCGTTGACGGTGATGGCTTCTGCGCGAGTCCTGGGGACCGTCAGGGAGCCCGTGCCCGGCCTTGTCGAACGCCGGGCCCGCCCGCTGCGCGGGCCGTGCCCTGGTCCGGCCGGCCCTGATCATGACTGACAAGGGCTTCGACGAGGCGCCGCCCCTGGTGCGTCCGGGCGATCACACCGCCGCGAGGACGGTACGTGGAATAGCAGCCACATCCGCACCACGCCCTGAGCACGATCCGCCCCGGCCTCGGCAGGACCGCGGAACGGCCGCGGAATTTTTGTCCAAGACAAGGGCCTGCGATGTCAGCGAGCCTGGAGGCATGCCCAGAGACGACGCGGGGGACACGCCCCCGGAGCACACTGCTTACGACCATTGGGAGGTCGCCCACCCTCTGGGCGGAACCTCCCTCGACGGCGTACGGATGGCCGGGTTCCGGGACCTTATGGGCAGCGGGCTGGACATGCGGGTGCTGCCGCAGCCCGCCGTGATCGTCGTCATCGGGCTCGGAGCCGGCCCGGTCACCGTGGAGAGCGCCTCCGGGCACCGGCCACTGAGGGGTCTCGTCGCCTCCCTGTCGCCAGGTCCGGCCCGTATCCGCGGCGAGGGCGTCGAATGCGTCGAGGTGGCGTTGTCACCCCGGGCCGCCTACGCCCTGCTGGGCGTTTCCCCGCTCGAACTCGACGGCTCGATCACCGGACTCGACGATCTCTGGGGGCGGCACGCTCGGCTGCTGCGCGAGCAGTTGGCCGACACCGCATCCTGGCAGGAACGCCTCGAACTCACGGACGGATTCCTCAGACGGAGGGCCGCCGGAGCCCCGCCCATGGCTGCCGAGGTCGCCGCCACCTGGGACGCCATCGTGGCCGGCCGCGGCCGAGTGCGGGTCGGCGACCTGGCCGCGTCCTGCGGATGGAGCCGCAAGCGGCTCTGGGCCAGGTTCAGCGACCAGGTCGGCCTGACCCCCAAGCGCGCCGCCATGCTGGTCCGCTTCGACCACGCCGCTCGGGCGCTCCTCGCCGGCGAGCGCGCCGGCGACGTTGCCGTGGCGTGTGGATATGCCGACCAGCCCCATCTGCACCGCGACGTCCAAGCCCTCGCCGGGTGCACCCCCGGTGCACTGGCCGGCCTGACCGCGTCCACCGAGCCCTGACTGTCCGTATCCAGACCGATCGGTGATCGGTCGACCCGAAGGAAGGAAGCAAGACCTGTGATGAACACCGAAGTCCGAGCAGCCCAGACGGCGGCAGGCCGGGAGCTCGTCGTCCGGCTCGCGTTCGGGAGCATGGCCGCGCACACCCTGCGCGCGGCGGTCCGCCTGGAGGTCGTGGAACTGCTCGGCGACGGGCCCCGCACAGCTGCCGAGGTGGCCGTCGGAGCCGAAACCGCGCACCAGCCCATGACACGCCTGCTCCGTGCCCTGACCGCCCTCGGCATACTCACGGAAGACGCCCCCGACACGTTCTCGGTGACCCCGGCGGGCGCGCTCCTCGACCCCGGCCACCCCGACTCCCTCGCGTCGTTCGTCCGCATGTTCACCGATCCGGCGATCGTGCGCGCCTGGGAGCACCTGGAGAGCAGCGTCCGTACGGGAGAGATCGCGTTCGATTCCGTCTTCGGCACGGACTTCTTCAGCCATCTCGCCCGACACCCTGAGCTCTCCACGGACTTCAACGCGGCCATGAGCCAGGTCGCCTCCGAGACCGCCGCCGTCCTGCCGCGAGCGTTCGACTTCGGCCGGTTCGCCTCGGTCACGGACGTCGGTGGAGGCAGCGGCACCCTCCTGGCCGCCGTCCTCGAAGCGCACCCGGGTCTCGCCGGCGTGGTCTTCGATACTGCCGACGGCCTCGCAGAGGCTGCGAAGACACTGGCGCGGCACGGGCTGCAGGACCGCTGCTCCCTCAATGCCGGGGACTTCTTCCAGTCGGTCCCGCAAGGCTCGGACGTGTACCTCGTGAAGAGCATCCTGCACGACTGGACGGACGCCCAGGCGGTCACGATCCTGCGCCACTGCCGCCAGGTGCTGCCACCCGGTGGCGTAGTTCTGATCGTGGAGCCCGTGCTTCCCGAGGTCGCAGGTGCGGAGGACGAGGGCACCTACCTGAGCGACCTCAACATGATGGTGAACGTCGGCGGCAGGGAACGCACCCGCGCGGACTTCGAGGAGGTGTGCCGCCGGGCGGCCCTGCGCGTCACGTCGGTCACCCCGCTCGCCGAGGCCGCCCCGTACTCCCTGATCGAAGCCGTGGCCTGCTGACCACGGAGGACCGCGCGCCGAGCACCTGGTGAAAACGGCGCGCATGGCGAGGCTTCGGCCCGCAGAACGGGCTACTGCGGCCCCGGCCGGGGTGTCTGGCGCGGCACGAACTGGCCCCACCGGTAGGGAGCCTCCCGGGACCTGGGCGCAGTTCGCCGAGGCATCGGGTGAGCCGCGATGCCGTGCGTGTCCCGCCGGCCCTGCTTGTCAGCGGGCGGCTCTACCCCGCGGACATGACACCTCCCGGATCCAAGTACGCGTCGGCGACCCGCGCGATGTGGGAAAAAGAGGGGAGCCCCCCGCCGGACCTCCTACAGAAGGCTCCCGTCATGGGTGGGTGCGTACGGAGCCCGTCAGCCGATCGGCACCACTTGCTCGGCCTGCGGCCCCTTGGGGCCCTGGGTGACGTCGTACTCGACCTTCGCACCCTCGGCGAGTTCCTTGAAGCCGGTGGTCTGGATGGCGGAGAAGTGGACGAACACGTCCGGGCCGCCGTCGTCCTGCTGGATGAACCCGAAGCCCTTCTCCGAGTTGAACCACTTCACAATGCCTGTTGCCATCGGTGTCCCTATCGATACGCCACGCGGGCCGCGGTGCGCGACCGTCTCCCATCGTGCCCATCCGCCCTACGCACCACACGCATGACACGCACATCAAGATCGCCTGATGACCCAGTCGACGCCGAGGTCGGCGAGTGCGGCGCGCTGCGCCTGGTCGAGTCGGTTACGGCGTTGTTTCTGGCCGGCCGGCCACACTCCAACGCGATGGTTGTCCCCATCGTGGCTTCGTTCACGTCAACCGGTACTGGCTCACCTTCTGTGGTCCTGCCGCAGCGGTTGCCGGTGCTGGATAACGGCTCGCTGCGCACAGGACGATCCTCTACCTTGAACCGGAGCGGGATGGCGCGCATTCTCGCAGGCTGCGGTGCCGTGGCAGAGCGGCCCATTGCGATCGACGTGGGCGAGGTCCCGCTCACGGCGACTGACGGAGACGGGGCGGGCCTGCCCCTATCTGTCCGCGGGTTCAAATCCCGTCGGCACCGCAGCCGACCTGCAATTTCGTCCAGCGCACGCACTGCGATGTCGGTCCAGGTCCAGAGAAGTCGAGCCAGATCCCGTCAACCGACAGCGTTTGTTCGTTGGTTCCGGCGGCCTTCAGTGATCACTGGCCCTCTGGATGTTCACGGGAAACTGCGGCAGCACCTTGCTCGTCCCGCTCGTCGACCGGCTTCAGAGATCGGTCATGATCGTTCGACGGAAAAGCAGCCGCGCTGTCTTCGACAGAGGTGCCACCATGCGGTGTCATGGCAGATGACAACACCAGTACGTTTCAGGCGGGCCAGACGGGGCTCATCGTCCGGATCCCGGAGGCGGAGCCGGCCGTCCGCGGGTGGCGTGAACGGCTTGACCCCTCAGCCCAGGCCGGGGTTCCAGCCCACGTCACCGTGCTTTTCCCGTTTCTCGACGAGAGCCGAATAGATACGCTCGTCCACTCCGCTCTCGCGGACGTGCTGGGCGGCCACCAGGCCTTTGACCTGCGGTTCGCGAGGTGCGGACGGCTTCCGGAAGTGCTGTATCTCGTTCCCGAGCCTGACACGCAGTTGCGGCAGCTCACGGAGGCGATCGCCGCTCGTTGGCCTGAGGCTCCGCCGTACGGCGGCCGGTTCGTCGAGATCGTGCCGCACCTGACCGTCGCTCAAGGCCAGGAATCCGCCGTCCTGGAGGAGATCGAGGCCGGCGTCGCCGGCGGGCTCCCGTTCACGTCTCATGTCGCGTCGGTTGAACTGATGGTGTACGACGGGGTGAAGTGGCAAGAGAGGGCGTCGTTCGCACTCGGAGAATGAAGCAGGTCAGAGGCTTGGCTGGTCCGTTGCCTCTCGGGGCGGCGGACCAGCAGGGGGCTCCGGTCAGCCGGCCGCAGCGTGCTCGGCGCGTGCTCGGGTGCCGGCGAGGGGGTAGGAGTCGGTACCGGTCTCGATGATGGTGTCGTCGAAGGTGAGGTGGTCGACGATGGCCGCGCGGAGGCGGGGGTCGGTGAACGTCTGGTCCAGCCGCCGAACGACTCGTTGGAGGCGTTGGCGATGCTGTTCGTCTCCTCGCGCTCGGTGAGGACCTGGGCGAGGAGTGCGGCGCCGCGGCGCTCGAGATCCGGGTAGCCGAGTTCGTCGATGCGGAGGAGGTCGACGCGGCCGTAGCGGTCGATCGTCTTGGAGAGCTGCTTCTCGTCGGCGGCCTCGACAAGCTCGTTGGCCGGCTTCGTCGCCGGCACCGGTTCGTGGCGATGGGCTGTGGCTGCCGTGTGGGTGAGGCCGCCCGTGTGGCAGCCGCGGAACGGGGCAGCCGAACAGAATAGTTCTCCGCGAACGCAGGAACGGATTCAGGGTGTAGACCCGGAAGGATGCGTCGTGGGCAATTCTTTGCCGGCCCGGATCGAAGCAGCCGTCTCCAGGGGAAAGGTCGTCGTCTCGGCAGACGACGACGCGGTCGTGGCCCTCGTACAGGAGACCATCAAGAGCGGTAGAACCGCTTCCTTCTACCTCTCTCGAGAGCAGGCCCGCACCCTCCGGGACCTGCACTGGACGCCCGAGCTCGTCAAGAGCTCCCGACTGGAGCAGGTATCGGACGAGGAGAAAGCGCGGATCGAGTCCGAGCTGGGGATCGCGGACATCGGCGCCTTCCGGTTCGGCCGCTTCGCGTGCAAGAAGGGCCACGAGTTCGGCGCGTTCGACTTTCTGCAGCACGGAATCCGTGAGCACGGGCTGGATGCGGTGAAGATGATCTTCGAGTTGAAGAACGTGGCGTTCCTCCGTGTCAACCCGTACTTCGCCGTCAACTGCGCCACCTGCGACCAGCCGATGGAAGGCGGCATCACGTATGAGGGCGATACCTACGCCGGGTGCTCCTACCCGGACCCGCCGGTCTGCATGTAGTCGTGTAAGCGGCGCGCGCAGGTGCCTGAAGCAGCTCCGTGAATCGGCTCCCGGACCACAAGCTGATCATCCAGCCCCTTCCCTACCCGCCCGGCCAGGCGTTCTCCCTGATCTGGACGCCGGTGCCCAGCCGGTTCACGCCGGGGTCACAGTGGCGGGGTCGGCGTGCCATTCGAGTCCGCCGTGTTCGGGAGAGATGCGCGTCGGCCGGGCTCTGTGGACCGGGGTGCGGCGCCGGCCGCTTGGGGTGATGTCCGTCCGAGGGTGCGCCTGGGGGAGGGCAAGGATGAGTGGGCGGGTATCTGTGGGGGGATGGGTCGGCCGGACGCCGGCGGCCGAGGAGGTGGGAGCCGGTTGCGGTGCCTGCTCCGGAACCTGATTGGGGCCCGCGCCCGGGTACCAGGGCAATCCGAATCCCGCGGTGCAGTAGGGGATGTGGGATTCGATTGCCCTCTCCCACCGGCCGATCGTTGTGCTCCCGCCGCCTGCGAAGGGGTACGCGGACAGGTTGGTGCTGCAGGTGGAGCAGAGTTGGGAGGACCTGGGTGGTGTGGACGTCGCCACGTTCCGACCGGGCCGGCGCTTTTTCGTGCTGAGTCAGTTCACGGACGTGGAGGATACGGGCGTCACCGTGTGGCTCGACCGCCGGCACACCGACGACGAGGCCTCCCTCGCGGGGCTCGTCGAGGTCCTGGGCGTCCCGGGCGATTGCGTCCGCGATCTCACCTGGTGTCCGCATCCGGTGGTCCGGTTCATGGTGTCACCCGCGTCCGAAGACGGCCCGGGTGCATCACGGCGCCGGACGCGCTTCCTCCGGAAACTTGCCAGGCCAGGGGCCGGTCTGGCCGTCCCGTAGGAGAGGAGGCCGCCCCCGTATCGCTCACCACTTCCCTCGCCGGCCGGCATGCCCGAAGCCGTGTGCGACGACACCGCCACCTGGGCTGTCTGGAGGGGCGGTTTCAGGCGGGGTGGGTGCCGTCGGCCTGTGCTTTCTTGAACGCCTCCTCGCAGGTGGGAGTGCTGTTCAAGGCCAGCAGCGAGAGAAGCTCAGACGTGCCGGCTGCAGGGCCGACCACCTCCATGGGAGTCGGCGCGGAGCCTTCCGGTGCTCCGGCCATCTCCAGCTGAGCCATTCCGGTGCCTGTGTACAGCTCGGTCGGTGAAGGAGCCGCGGCTCACGGGGCGATCATGAACGTTCGGGCGGTCGGCTGACCACTTCCGTCGGCTGCCGCAGCTGCGGTGCCCCCGGACAGGACGATGGTCACTGCCAGGGCGGCTAACAGGGCAAGGCGCCGACGTATGAGCGGTGCGGTAGTGATGCTTCCCTCCAAAGGACGACCGGCGTGCGGATCTCGCCCAACAACCCAGCGATATCGAACATGTGAATCAATGGAGAAGGGTGTGGGCGCACATGGCGAGATGCCGCGAGCTGGTGGCCGCTCGACAACGGAGGGTTCGTGGCAGGTGCGCGCTGTGAGTGGCCGGGGCTGCCTCCAGAGCGGCGGGTCCGATGTGGCCCTCCGATCGGCGCACGGCACGGCGGTGCCGATGGTGTCGATGGTGGTGGGGGGCGGTGAGGATGACCGGCACGCGGTGTGTGGTCTGTTGGGGGGAAGCGGCGCGTCACACGGGCGCGGCTTCCCCGCCGCTTCTGTGTGCGGTCGCTAGGATCGTCGGCGCAGTGGAGTACCTGCCACGGCTGTGGCGGGGCGCCCCCAGCGGATGAGGTGGTGTGGTGGCCGTTCGGGACAGGAGCGAGGTCATCGGGCGCAATGGCCTGGTGGTACTGCACGTGGCAGTTGGCCATAAGGCGTCGGTCGAGATCCGTGAACCGCGCGACGTACTCACCCTCACCCGAAAGGTGAACGGGGTGTCCATCCAGGTGGTCGAGGATCCGAACTTCACCACGCTCAAGACCGCCCAGACTCTCCCGTGGGGAGCGATCCGAGCTCAGGGGCCCGAAGGCGTCGAGGTCCGTTACCGCATTCGTACCCGCGGGGATGTGACAGGGAATCCGGAATTCGACTGACCGTCGGGGTGAACTTTCCCTGAAACCGCCAGTGTCCTCGGGCAGGATGAAAGTGACCTTCGTACGGCTCTTGAGTCGCTTGCGTTCGAGCACGTTGATCTCCAGCCGTGAAACGTGGGAAGCGGCCGGTGCATCCGCGCCCGCGCCTGGGCCGGCCGCAGTGGGACGGGCCGCGTGCCGCGGGCAGGTCACCCGACCGGCAGCGTGAACATGGGCGGGAGGCTGCTCCTCAGGGCGGTGCGGGCTGCAGGCGCGCGGGGGTTGAGGAGTGTCCGGGCCCCGCGCACGTGGACCTCTCGTCGCCCTGCCACCGAGCCACGCGCGAAGTCCGCACCGCGTGCCGTGGGGCGGGCGGTGCAGGCCGGTCGGGGGACGCCACCGCGTGTGTCCGCCCCGGCCGTGGCCGCTGCCGGAAAGGGTCCGGCGGCCTCGGGTGTGCGTGGAGTCAGGCTCGCTGTGGTCCACGGCGTGGTGTCCGGGGCGCGGGCGGGTCGTCGGCGAAGAGTGAGAGGAGGCCCGCGATGTCGCGGCCCGCTTCGGCGGGGTGGCGGAACTGCGCCCCGGGGCTGATGTGGTAGCGGTTGCGGCGCCCGTGGCGTACCCGGGTGAGGTATCCCTCCTGCTCCAGGTCCGCGACGATCGCTTGGACGGTCCGCTCGGTGAGTACGCAGGTCTCGGCGACCTCCCGCAGGCGTACTTCGGGGTCGCGTGCGAGGGCGAGCAGGACGCGGGCGTGGCTGGTCAGGAACGTCCACGACCCGCCGGGAGGTCCTTCGTCGCTCATGTCTTCAGGATGCGCCCGTTTTGTATATACGTCCTGTTTTTCGTGTATTTCTTGACGTATGTCGGATGAGTGTCGACGATGCTGGTGGAAGCAGAAACGGCTCCCGAACGTGTGGGGAGGCAGTGATGACCGCGATCGTGCAGGACGAGCGCGTCGACATTCCGGAAGTCGCCGGCCTGGAGATCGGTGTGGCCCCAGGCCCGCGGCCGGGGACGGTCCGGGTAGCGGTGAGCGGCGAGATCGACTTCGACAATGCCATGTTCCTCCGCGAGGCCCTGCTGGCCGCCCTCTTCTCCCACCGGGCCACCCTCCTCGTGGACCTGGAGCGGGTGACCTTCTGCGACTGCGCCGGCCTCAACACCCTCCTGACCGCCCGCCACGCGGCCCTGCAGGCCGGACGCAGCCTGCACATCACAGCCGCCGGCCGCCGGGTCGAGCGGCTCCTGAACCTCACCGACACCCGCACCCTCCTCACCTGAACGCCTGTGCTCGAAAGCAGGTGATCCCCATGGCCGCGCCCGTCTCCCTCACCTGGGGTCGCGAAGTCCACCACGGCCTCCCCGAGCCCGCCGCCACACCTGTGCTGTCGGATCGGGCAGTCCGGTGGGTGGTGGGCACGCTGATGGCGACGACCCCGGCCGCGGCCACGGCCCGCGAGGCTCGCACATCGTGTCCGCCGGGGCCGCAGGAGCCGGCCTGCCTGACACCGTCCTCGCCGCCGCAGCACTCGACGCCTCCCGATGCCCAGGTCTCCGTGCGTGCGGCCGTCGTCCGCGCGGTGCGACCGCTCGCGGATGCT
This sequence comes from Streptomyces sp. BF23-19, assembly GCF_041106355.1. Lineage (NCBI taxonomy): Bacteria > Bacillati > Actinomycetota > Actinomycetes > Kitasatosporales > Streptomycetaceae > Streptomyces > Streptomyces sp. BF23-19. The sequence continues at coordinate 51,993 of NZ_JBGBPT010000030.1, forward strand.
GTCGGGCGGGAGCGCCTCGCAGAGTTCGAGGAACTCGCGAGGCACTGCCCTTCGACCTCGATGACGTCGGCCCTACGGCGCCGACGTCATCGACCGACCGGCGGAGCGGGCTCGGACCGCGGTCGCAGGTTCAGGGGGTGTTGGCGGTGAAGGAGTGGCGAACCGCGCAGTACCAGTTGGCGGGGCCTGTGGGGCATCCGGGTTCGTTGACGTCGGCGGAGAGCGCGTATTCCCAGCCTGCTGCGCCGGCGAACGCGGGGTACTTGGTGGCGAGGGTGCGCAGGGTCGTCTGGAGGGTGGGCATGGGGACGTAGCCCGCGCAGTTGAGGTCGGAATTGGTGATGGCGGCGGCGACGACCTTGGATGCGGGGAAGTTGTTCTGGATGATCGCGTCGTAGTCGCTGGTGTCGGTGAGGCTGCCGTTGTCGCAGTAGAACTGGGCGTTGTACCAGTTGATCTTGGTGCCGACATTGTTCTCGAGGGTGCGGTAGTCGAGCTGCGGCAGATTGCCGCCGTTGTCGTTCGCCAGGCTGTTGGGAGAGGGCGCGAGGGTGATCAGGAAGCTCGGTCCGAAGTCGGTGCGCAGCTGGTTGATCAGCCGTTCCGCAGTGGCCTCGGTGAGGGGTTCTTCGACGTCGAGGTCGATGCCGTCCAGCTTGTAGGTCCTCAGCGCGTCGCGGATGGGCGGGTAGTACATGCCGAAGTTCTGGTCGAGTCGGGTGTAGGTGCCTGGCGCGGCGCCTCCGAGGAGCGCGGTGGCCTTGAGGCCCTTGGCCTGGAGTGCGGCGACGTCGCGCCACATGGGGGAGTACTTGGCTGCGGAGGGGGCGTCGCTGTTGAGGGTGAGGATGGGGTACTGCGCGGGATCGTTGAGGTGGAACGCGGCGACCTCGACCACGTCGGCCTGCCCTGCGAGAGGGGCGGGGGAGACATAGGGCTGGCCGGGGTCGCCTGTCGTGGTGCCGGTCTGGTAGAACGCGACCACGTGGCGGGTTGCCGACGGGGCCGGAGTCAGCGGCAGGCTGCCCTGCGTGATGGTGTGGCCGGTGCCGACGGTGTTGTTGTTCCCGGCGATGAGATCCCGGCCGGCGATGTTGTTGTTGTCGCCCTTGTTCACGATCAGGACGGAACCGCTGGGGCCCGGGTCGTCTGCTGCCCCTGCTCTGGCGGAGCCGATACCCAGGAGTACAAGTGCTGCCAGTCCAGCCGCAGCACGTCGCCCGATCCGCTTCATCGCTACCAAACCCTTCGGCGAAGATGTTCTCGATCCGGGAGATTCTGTTCGCAGCGGGTGCGCAGGAGCTGCACGACGCGCGTTCGCTCACTTCCGTGCCGGAAAACCGCCGATAGGAGGCCTAATAAGCCGTTCATCACCACACCGTCACGCGGGCTTCGCTCCTGCTTCCCGAGGTCCGTTCGCGGCCCCTGCGGTAAGAGGGGCGAGGTCAGCTTCGGGTCCGGGGGCCGGCGTCGGCGGTGCACTGCCGATACATCGGTGAGTGGGTGGCGACGAAGCACCGGTGAGGCCTGGGGGTGCACCGGGCCGAGCGGGAGACGCTGCTGGGATACGCGGCCGGCCGCCCGAACGCGAACCTCGCTTTCGAGCGGGCCGGCCGATAAGCCCCCTTGGGCAGGAAACGGCGGCACCCGTACCTGGGCACCCTCCCCGGCCCCCACTTCTCTGTGCGGAGCTGACTGGTTTCTTGGCGCGGAAGGCGTGTGTCAGGAGCTGGCGCCACTGACGCCAGGGGCGACGAAGCGCCGGTGCAGGGGGTGGAAACTCGGCTCGGGGTCGCTTTGCACGCCCAGTTCGCCCTTGAGTACGGGGGCGATCCTGGCCTCGATGAACCGGTTGAAGTGGTCTTCCGACTCCCAGATGTCCATCACGTTGAGGCCGCCCCGGACGAACCAGGCGGCGTGCAGCACGCACCCGTCCGGTGTGTCCTCTTCCCAGCGGACCTTCTGGCGCACCGCGTCGTACACCTCGGGTGTGATCTCGGGCCAGGAAAAGGTCACCACGACTGCCATGGGGGTGTCCTCTCGACCGCCTGGACGCGCCGCGGCCGGACGGCACACGGGATCGCACTGCGAAGCTAAGCCGCCGGTATCGCCGGTGCACTCCAGCGCGTCCATCCGAGAAGGGCCAGGTGTGCTCTCGGCACCGTGGGCGCGATCAAGCTCCAGCTCCTCATCCTCGGCCGCCGCGCGGTGCCTACCTGGGTACGGGGCCGATCGTCCCGCACCGCAGAAGGGACGGACGCCCCCACTTTCGAGGTCAGGAGGAGGACAACGCCGAACGCCGGCGGGTCCGTGCCGGGGTCGAGCACACCCTCGCCCGCATGAAGAACTGGAAGATCCTGCGCGACTGCCGTCGGAAAGGAGACGCCCGCCACCACACCGTCCAGGCCGTCGCCACCATGCACAACCTCGCCATGACACGGTGTAACAGCAGGTCAGACCCACTCAGGCCTGCCCGAGACCGGCCTTCTGCAACACCCTTCAGGAGGCGAACAGGGCGGCTGGGACGCGAGCCCGCCCCGCTGCCAGAGCGGGGACGCAGCCCAGCAGGGTCAGGTAGGCCCACCACTGCCAGGCCGCGCCGTCGAAGGAGTAGGCGATGACGGCCGGGATGATCGGCAGGATGGGGACGGGTGCCAGGTGCCACAGAATCCGGCCGCCGGGAAGTCGCCGGGCCAGGGCATCGCCGATCAAGGCCGTCGGAGTGGCGAACAGCACGGCCTGGACCACTCCCAGGACGGCGCTGAGGAAGGCGAGCCACACCAGCGAGTACAGCCAGTCGCTGCGCTCGATGGGTAGCCCCTCGGTGACCAGGGACAGTGCGATCAGTACGATGCCGATGGCCGCGTACTGGGCTGTTGTGGCGTACCCCGCGACGTACAGGGTCCGCCTGCCCGTCATCTTCCGCACCATGTGCATGCCCCCTGCTCGCTCCGGGGTGCCGGACGATCTTGAAATTGAACACGTTCAACTGTTTGCCACACTACACCCCGCCCAGACGCGGCGTCCGGGCTGGGTCGAGACGCGCTCGACGAGGTGGCCCGCACCGACGGCGGCACCGGCCCCCGGCATGCCCTGCCCGCCGGCACCGAGCCCTTGGCCGGCATTGAGCAACTGGCATGCGAAGCGCCCGACCCAGTCCGGGCGTGGACTCCTCGGCCTCGGGGCCCGGGTGGCCGAGTCCACCGCCCGCGCCGAAGCCCTCCGGCAGGAGGCTCGACTCCTGGCCCTCACCGGAGCTGCCCCGGACACCGTCGCCCGCACGCTCGACGAAGCCCGTCACGTCCTCGACCGGACAGGACCCACCCGCCGCTCCGGCCGGCTGCACCGGACCCCTGTGCGCCGGCTACATCGAGGAGAGGCTGATGGCCCGGGCCGCCATCAGCCACCGCGAGGCCGGACAGCCCGCCCGCGCGGTCGCTCTCCTTCAGGAGCACCTCGCCCACGGCGTGTTCGCGTCCAGGGACCGGGCAGGAAGCCGGTCACCCGCTCGATGACCTCGGCCTGCCACGCCTGCGTCTGCGGGTCCGCGTACCGGGGATCGTCGTGGGCGGCGAAGCCGTGCTGTCCGCCGTCCAGCGCCACCAGCTCGGCGGGCCCACCGAAGACGGGCAGGTAGCGGCGGGAGGACTCCACCGGCACGAAGGTGTCCTTCATCCTGCATCACGCGTCCCGTGCCACGGGGTGCCAGCGGTGCCCGAAGAACAGGGTCTGGAATGGCTGCGTGATCTCCAGCCGGTGCCGGTGCCGGTGCCGGTATCGCCCTCGCCTACAAGCTGGAGACTGCCCTGGCCGGCTGGTTCGGGGACAACGCCGCCACCATCACCGTGCTGACCGCCCGGGCCAGGATCACCCTCTGCCACGCAACGACCGGCACGGGACCGCAGAGCAGCTCCCGTCGGGGAGGCGTTGTTGGGATCGAGGTTGATACGGCTGCTTACCGAGGACGAACCGAGCTCCCTGGACAGGGTGAACGACCGGGACCAGTGCCGTACCGGTCCCGGTCGGGCCGGTCAGGCTACGGCGGCCAGAACCGTGTCGATCAGCTGCCGCTGGTCTTCGGTGAGGTACGGGTCCTGTAACTCCACCAGCTTGCTGTCGACGCGGATGACGTAGCTGAAGCCGTCCGGAACGGGGTCCTGCCCCGCAGGGGCCTCACCACTGAGCGCGCGCTCAGCCAGCCGCTCCAGATCGATCCTGTCGCTGCGGCACTCTGTTTCGAGAGAAGCGGTTTGTTCCCCGCCCGCAAACCCGCCGGTGCGTGTGACGGTGATCAGCATGGTGAAACCTCCTTGAACAGAACACCACCTTGTCGGGCGTTCGGCCAGGGGCCCGGAGGCGGTGCATGGCTGTGGTCAGCCTTCGCCTGCCCGCAAAAGCCGCGTACGCACCTCTGCGCGTACTTCCAGCGCAAGATGTCCGAAACACGGCCCCCGCCAGGTGAGATGGCTTCTGGCCAGGCCTGCCGGGCTCGGCTCCTCTTCGCGGTGTCCGACACCCTGCTGGTCCTCTTGGCCGGCCGTGGGTGCACGGTGACCGGCTCGCCGCAGGTGCCGGTCGCGGTGTTCCCCGGTTCAGTTCTGGTGCCACTCCGGGTAGGTGAACTCGTCCGCCGGGCTCGCGGGGGACGAGTAGCCGTTCGAGAGGACGGTGACGTTGATGGTCGCGGGCTTGCCGACGCCGATGGTTACCGAGGGTGCCTTGACGAGCAGTTGCTGGGGGGCGTACTCGACGAGCTCGGCGAGGTGGTCCCCGAAGTAGACCTGGGCGTCCGAGCCGAAGTAGAGGCCGTTGACCTGGACTTGGTCGCCGGCCCGGCCGCTGTCCGGGCTGATGCCGGTGACGACCACGGAGGCGGGGCCGCCGTAGGCGAACTGGCCGCGCGGGACGGCCGGGGAGGTGCCCAGATTGTTGGTGACCCGGATGTCGACCACGCCGACGCCGTCGGGCGCCCACGCGATCATCACGTCGTCGCGGATGATGTACTGCTTGGAGACCGGCACCGTGCCGAAGTCGACCATGACGCCCTGGCCGAACCCGCTGCCGACGACCTCGACCGGGGCGCCGACCGTGCCGACGGGATCCACGACGCTCACCACCGGACCCGACGGCACGTCAGGCGCGCCCAGGAGGTACAGATAGGTGGAGTTGGCGTGCTGGAAGGCCACCTGGCCCATGAAGTCCTGGAGCGACTGCTTCACCACGTTCGGGTCGACGGGGTCGTAGCCAGTGTTCAGCGCATCGTCTTTGCCCGGCTGGGCGTAAACGTTGGGGCCGGGGAGGGCGGCGAGCGTCGACATGATGGCTTTGACGTCGTCGTCCTGCGCCGGGCCCGGGCTGGGGTACCACTGCTTGGTCTCCTCGAAGTTGTTCCAGGCCTGCGGCACCATGTCGTAGATGTTGTAGTGGCGCTCGTTCGCCTGCCAGACCAGGGAGTCGACGTAGGCGGCGAAGTCCGCTCCGCCGGCGGTGGGGGCAGCGAACGTGTGCAGCTCGAAGTTCGGCTTACCGCTGGGCCAGGTGAGCGTCTGGAGGTAGGGGGCGACCATGGTCGCGATGCAACCGCCCAGGCTGTGGCCGGTCACGTAGACCGTCGGGTTCGGTTGCGCCCGGCCCAGGGCGGTGGTGAGCGCCTGCCCCAGGGTGACACCGGCCGTGCTCATGGTGACGACCTCGGTGAACGCCTTCATCGCCCCCTTGGAGACCGAGACCGGGGACGGCATACCGACGAGGCTGAACGGGACCACCGTGCCGACGTCGAGGTCCTCCATCAGATCGGTCACGCTGCCGACGGTGCCGCGGATCACCACGGCGAACGAGTTGGAGTCGTCGGTGTTCCTGGCGAGGTAGGCCATGTTGGCGTTGCCCGGACTCACCCCGAGCCAGGAGAGGACCCAGGTCCCCTGGGTGGCGAGTGAGGTGTCGGCCAGTTGCTGGTTGATGCCGAGGATGATCCGGGTGCTCTGTTCCGCGAGGGTCTCGCCCGACGGGCGCGGGGTGGCGGCGGTCGCCGCGATCGCGGAGAGCGTCATGGTCACCTGCGGGACGGTCGGCTGGTTCGATTCGGTCGCCATGCTCGCTCCTCCGTGGTCGCCCGATCCGGCCGGAGCAGGTTCGCGTCCAACCTACTTTTCGCCGGGGGATCCCTACGGGAGGCGGGTCCCGGGTTCACGCGATCAGGCCAGCGGCCGGTAGAGAGAGGCGTGCGCGAGAGGTGTGCCGCCTTGCCGGACAGCTCGTCCAGCTCGTCCCAGACCCGTCAGGGAAGGGAACGGACTGCGCTTCGAGGGAGGCCTTGATGGCACCCCGGTCGCGACGGTCGAGGTGTTCGGCCCAGCCACCAACACCTGGGCCAAGCTGCCGCCGCTCCAGGTCGCTCGCCAAGCCCACGGCGGCGCGGCCGCGCCCTGCCCCGGCGACCTGAAAGTTCACGGCACCTGCGTGTACGCCATCAGCGGTACCGGCGTCGCCAGCTCTCCCCTCGGTGGAGGTGTACGGCCCTGCCCCGGCCAATGGCAGTACGCGGCCGACACCCCGCCCCCCGCCGACTTCGGCACAGCGGCGGCCTCCTGCCCCGAGGACATGAGCAACGGCTGCGTCTACACCGTGGGCGGCACCACCGCTGCCGTCGACCCCCTGTCGGGAACACCGTCGAGGCCTACACCCCGGCCACGAACGCCTGGGTGACTCTGCCCCCGCTCCCCACGGCGCGCTTCGCCCTGGGAGCGGCCACGGCGCAACGCCCCAAGAACAAGCCCAGCGACTGCGTCTACGCCCTCGGTGGCGTCACCGTGACCGAAACCTTGGCGATCGCCGAGGCCTTCGCGATCGAAGGCAGCCACTCCGAGCCCAAGCCGAAGCTCGACCCCAAGCACGACGCCAAACCCGAGAAGAAGCCGAACCTGGGGGCCGGCCCACAGCTGGACCTGACACCGTGAGTCTGTTCCTGCGCTGGGCGCCGCCCAGCGCGGGAACCAGCGCGTCAGGCCGGCCGCCCTTATCCCCGGCGACGCCCCGGGCCGGGTGCGGCGAAGGCCGACGCCTGATCACCCCCGGTACGCATCCAAGGGCCGTCCCGTAAAAACGATCTCCGCCGCAGGGGCAGGACTGAGGACATGGCGGGCGATGGCGGGCGACCACGCGTCGCTTGGCCTCGACCCCTCGCAGGACACGAGCCGGGTCGTGCAGCGCGACGCGCAGGTCGATCGTGGGATGGATTCATCCATATGTGGGTGCAGGCAGGGGCTGTTGCCCCCGGCCCGACGTATGCCTGTGGGGAAGATCATTCGGCTGAAGCCCCGCGGAGCCCTCCGCCGCGAGGCGATTCCCCTTCCCGGCCCACACCTTGACCGCCCGGCCCACACCTTGACCACCCTGCCCAGCACTCCCGCCGGTCGGGGCGCGGCCCCGACCAGGCTCTCCCCCAGGCTGGCGGGGCCCTTTCTGCTCCTCGGGCTGTGGACGACTCCCGCACCGCACGGTGCCGGCCGCCGCCCGGCATCGGCAAAAGCCCGGACGTGGTCAGCCTCCGCTGGGAGACTGGCGGCCGTACGGCACGGCGGAGGACCCGCGTGGGCACAGGGCGGGCGCCGGCCGAAGGGGGAGGGCGTCCATGCTGGAAGCCGCACTGTCCGCACTGGCCATGACGGGGGCCACCACGATCGTGGCTGCGATGGCCACCGACGCCTGGCAGAACACCCGGGCGGGCACGCACCGCGTGTTCCGCCGGGCCGGTGCCACCGAGGCCGAGGGGGCAGCCCTGCTCACCCTGCTCGACGCGGACGCGGAGCTCGTGGACGGTGCCGCGGCGGACGAGGACGCGGGCGCCGTGCGCGCGGACCTGGCACCGTCCTGGAACCGGCGGCTGACAGCGCTGCTGCGGGACCACCCCGAGGCCGCGGCAGATCTGCGGGAGCTGCTCGCGTCCGCTCCCGGCGCGGGCAACTCCACCAGCTGGGTGCAGAACGTCAGGGTCAGCGGGCACGGCCACGCCTACCCCGTGCAGGGCGGCAACATCGTCATCCACAACACCGGCCCGGAATCGGAATCGGAACCGGAGGCGCCGGCGCAGACACCGGCGGACCGGGAGCGGGAGGGCCGCTCTTCATGACCCTGCCGCCGTATCCACCGGACGAGCCAGATGAGCCGGAGGAGCCGGACGGGGTGCAGAACATCGTGGTGGAGAGCGGATTCGCCTACGGAGTGATCGGCGCGGACCTGCACGTCTTCCGGGATCAGGGACCTCTCTACCTGCTTACCGTCCACGGACAGCGACCGCCCGTGGACCCTGTTGACCTGCGGAAGCAGCCCAGCAGGATGCTGACTGCCGCTCACCGCATCGTCACCTTCACCGGCCGCGGGGAAGAGCGGCGCGCGCTCACCGCGTGGCGAGAGGACCCCGAGCAGCCCGGCCTGGCCGTGAAGTGGCTGCACGGGCCCGGCGGCCAGGGCAAGACACGGCTCGCGGACGAGCTCGCCGAACAGAGCATCGCCGAAGGATGGAAGGTGGTTCACGCCCGCCACGGCGCAGGGTCGGTCCATCCTCCGCCGGGCAGCCAGGACCTGCGACTGCGCTTCGCGCGGGGCCTGCTCGTCGTCGTCGACTACGCCGACCGCTGGCCGGCCTCCCACCTCACCTGGTTCCTCAGCAACGCCCTGCTCCACCAGAGCGTGCCGACGCGCGTTCTGATGCTGGCACGCTCGCTGCGCCCCTGGGATCCGGTCCAGGCCGCCCTGGCCACGCCCCCGATCCGCGCCGGCACCTCGGTGACGGCACTGCTCCCTGTCTCCGCGACGGCCGGATCCGCCGAGCGCACGCACATGTTCACCGTCGCCCGCGACTGCTTCGGTGCCCGGTACGCCGTACCGCCGGCCGAGCTGGCGGCGATCGAACCCCCACGATCCCTCGCCCACTCGGACTTCGGCCTCGTCCTCGCCCTCCACATGGCCGCCCTGGTCGCCGTCGACGCACACTGTCGCAAGATCGTCCCGCCGGAGGGGCTGGCGGACCTCTCCGCGTATCTGCTGGGTCGGGAACGGCTGCACTGGAGCGGGCTGTGCGAGAGCGGGGTCCTGGGCTTCCGCACTCCCGTCGACGTGATGGCACGCACGGTCTTCGGCGCCGCCCTCGCCGGCCCCCTGCCGCGCCGCGAGGGCAAGGCGATCCTGGGTGTCCTGGACCTGGAAGGGCACCCGGACCGGCTCCTCGACGACCACGCCGTCTGCTACCCCGCCCAAGACGCGCGCAACGTCCTCGAGCCCCTGTACCCCGACCGGCTGTGCGAGGACTTCCTCGCCCTCATGCTGCCCGGCCACAGCATCGCCCATGTCGCCGCAGACTCCTGGTCGGACGAGGCGGTGCAGCAGCTCCTCCGCCGCGCCGCCGACGGCTCGCCTCCCGCCCACCTGCCGCGCGCGGTCACCTTCCTCGCCTCCGCCGCCGCGCCGGGGCGCTGGCGGCACGTCACCCACTGCTTGGCGCAGGCTTTCCTGGCCGACCCGCGGCTCGCTCTCGACGCCGGTGGCGCCGCTCTGTCCGCGGTCGCCGACGCGATGGACGAACCGGTACTGAGTGCCATCGATGAGGTGCTGCCGCCCGACCGGCACGTGGACCTGGACGTGGCCGTGGCCGCCGTCGTCGCCCGGCTGGTGGACCTGCGGCTGGCCGAACACCCGGACCCGGCGACCACCGCGGCCCTGCACGCCAAGCTCGGCTACCGAACGCTCCACAGCGGTGAGTACGAGACGTCGGCGGCCGCCTACGCCACATGCGTGCGGATCCGCCGGGAACTGGCCGAGTCCGACCCGCAGATGCCGGGAGCCCTCGCCAAGGCCCTCAACAACTTCGGCAATGCCCTCTCGCATCTCGGCCGCTCCGAGGAGGCTCTGGCCGCGTACACGGAGGCGGTGCAGATCCGTCGTCCGCTCGTCCCACAGGAACCCGGCGAGCACTGGCGACTGTTCGCCACCGAGCTGCAGAACCTCGGCAGCACGCTGTCGGAATGCGGCCGCCACCAGGAGGGCCACGAAGCCATCGCCGAGGCCGTGGGCATCCGCCGGGCGCTGGCCGCTGCCAACAGCGAGCTCTTCGGAGCCGATCTGGCCGGCCCGCTCACCAACCTCGGCGACACGCTCGCGCGTATCGGCCGCCAGCAGGAGGCGCTTCAGGCACACCTGGAAGCGGTGTCCATCAACCGTGGCTCTGCGGCGGCCGACCCCGCAGCCCACGAGCCGGACCTCGCCGGCGCCCTGCTCAACCTCAGCGGGCTCCAGCTGGAGATCGGTCTGTACGAGGAGGGGTGCATGACCGCCGAGGAAGCCGTCACGATCATGCGCAGACTGGCTCACGCCAACCCTGCGGTCTTCGAACCCGAGCTCGCCGGGGCCCTGACCAACCTCCGCATCTGCCTGTCCGAGCTGGGGTCGATGCACCGGGCCCGGGAGGCTTGCACGGAGGCTGTGGCAATCCACCGGCGGTTGGCCCCGGCCTTGCCCGACCGGTTCGAACCGCAGTTGGCGGCGGGACTGGTGAATCTGGCCTTCCACCTGCACCACGACGGGCAGCATGTACAGGCAGCCCGCGCGGGACAGGACGCCCGCTCTCTGTACCAGGCGATGCGGGCCCGCAGCGTCCCCTTCCCCGCCGCCGACTACGCGGGCTGCCTCGAAAGCCTCAGCACCTGCCTCTACGCGGCCGGCGATCGGGCAGCCGCGGTGGCGCCCGCGGCCGACGCCGTTCGGGAACGCAGAGGCCTCGCCGCGAGCGGCTCCACCGTCGAGCAGGCCGAACTCGCCGACACCCTGAAAAGGTACGGCGACTGGCTCGGCGCCGCGGACCGGGGCCACGAAGCGCTGGCGGCCTACGAGGAAGCCGTCACACTCCATCACCGGGTGGCGGCAAGCGGGCCCGCACAGCTCACCCATCGGACAGGGCACGCGAAGCTGCTTCGCAGCTACGGCCTGCGGCTGTCGATCGAAGGACTTCACCGGGAGGCCTATTCCGCCACCACCGACGCCGTCAGCGCCTTCCGGGGCATCGAGCGGCACAGCCCGGGCCACGGGACCGGCGAACTCGTGCTGTCGCTACGCCAGCTGGGTCTGATCCTGCTGTGGCCCCAGGAACCCGGACCGACCGAGGTACCGCTCAGGACGCGGCACCGGCGACGACAGGGCCTCGAAGCCTCCGCCGAAGCGGTGTCGATCCGACGCCGACAGGCCGAGGCCGACCCCGACCGGTTCCGCCCCGAACTCACGACAGAGCTGATCTCCTTCGCCCAACTGCGCATGGCCGCCGGGATCAAGCAGAAGGACGCCCTGGAGGCCATGTCCGAAGCGATCCAGATCCTCCAACAGTTGGCCCGCAGCGATCCCGCGGCGTACGGAGGCCGGCTCGCGGAAGCGGTAGCCGCAGGAAAGTCCTGGCAGACGAGCTGACCACCTGGCCCTCAAGAGGAGCGGCACAACACGTGTCCCGCAGCGTGCGTGGCCTCAGAAGTTGAGCCAGGTCCCAGTCGGCGCCCCCGTGGCTGCTGCCGGCGGCCCCGCGCATGCGGAAGATCGGCGAGAGCGACGCAGCGGAAACGTCCACCGGCCCCGCCAGTACCACCGCGGGCTCCAACGCGTCTGGACAGCCACGCGCCCAGCGGGAAGCCTCACGGGGGTGGCTTCTTGGGGGACGGTCAGGTGCTCGCGGTAGACGCGGGCGCGCGCAACCTCTTTCGAAGGCGCGCTCGGCATCGAGGCTGAATCCGCGCAGCCGCTTCGACGGTCCGGGCCCAGCCGCCTGCGGGGTGTCGGTGGCGGGACGGTGGGGGAGGAGGTCGCCCAGGGGCCGGGGCCGGTGGGGCGCCCGGACCGTCCGCAATGCCTTCTGCGTGGTGGGTGCGAGGCCGGTAACGGACCACCTTCACCACCTTCACCAGCTTCGCGAACCGGTCCATCTGCAATCCTGTGAACGCCTCCAGCCCACCGGCTCAGCCCTCAGTACCCCTCCACACAGGCGAAATACCCAGTACTGAGCCGTATGCAACACCCTGAGATCCGTGCACGGGCCCGGGGCCCCGCCCTCGGCCGGGATCCGGCGACGTGGCCTGACGAGTCGGCAGGATCACGACTCCGTATCTGATTGGGAAACGGAAGGGGAGAGTCCCTTTTGTGCGTTCAGGAGCCGGTAGCGTACGCGCGTTCGATCATGCACACGTCCCCAAGGAACCCTCCATGGCCACGCCTCCCGCGCCGCAGACCCCCGAGCAGCCCGCCGATCCCGGTCCGTTCGACGCCCCCGTCGCGCCGTCCGAGCCCGCGAAGAAGAAGGGCGGTCTGGGGAGGAAGATCCTCGGCATCGTCGTGGCGATCGCGGTCGTACTGTTCTGGCGCCTGGGCCTTCCCTACCTGACGGGCGAGGCCCCGGTGCACGCGGAGGCCGGCGACTGTGTCGTCGTCACCGGCCCGGAGAACGCCCCCAAGGTCGAGAGCAAGGGCTGCACCGAGAAGGTGGCCGACCTTTACAAGGTCGTCAAGGTCGTCGACAACACCTTCGACATCGCCAAGTGCGAGGGCGTGGCCGAGGTCGCTCTCGCGCAGCAGTTCGACGCGGACAAGTTCGTCCTCTGCATGGAGCCTGTCAAGAACTGACGCCCCACATACGGCCGCAGGGGCCGGACCCGCCGGGTCCGGCCCCTGCGGCGTCCGTGCGGGCCGTCAGCCGGTGCCCGTGCAGCGAGCCCGGCGGCGTGAGTTCGCCTCCGGACAGGCGCGTCGCCCCGCCGCCACGGTCGCCGACAGATGCTCCGGGTCGCCCGTGCCCGGGATGGTCAGGACGTGCGGGTTCCGGTGCCTGGAGGACGAGCCGGCGAATCGCGGCGGCCCTGCCGGGCTGCGGAGGAACGCCGAGGTGGACTTGGAGGCCGACCGGGTCAATCGGTTGCCCGGGTTGTCGGGCCGGCGACGGCGCGACTCGGACGGCGCTGCGGGTCCGCGCCCCGGAACCTCGGCAGGTGTCGGAGTACTGCCCGGGTGGGCCGCGATCGCCGCCCGCCGGGGGCGTTGCGAGATGCTGCGCGGCCGGCCTTGCCGAGCCCCTCGGGGTGATGGCGCGGTCGGTGCCCTCGCACCGGCCTTCCGCTGTGGCGCCGCCATCTCCTCGGGCCCTGCGTTGCCACGGTGCCGGACTCCGGATGCGTCGCGCCTTCCCCTTGTCGGCCGCGTGCGGGGGATGTCAGGGTGTTCACTGGGCGACCGTTCCGCGTGGAGGCCTGGTGGACGCCCGGATGCAGCTCAAGAAGCAGACCCGCCCGGTGGAACCCGATGACGTGACCGAGGCGGCGTAGCCCCGTCATGCCCGACCCCCTCCTGCCCCTGCCGCCGGCCCTGGATCAGCTCCTGGTGATACGCCGCCGGCTGGAGCTCACCCTCGCTCGCGTCGACGAGAAGATCAGCCTCGTCCGCGCGGCCGACGAGGAGCGGGCCCGACCGCGTCCACACCGGTGCCTGCCCCATCACCAGCCGCGGTCGGGCGGCCACTTGGGAGTCGGTTCTGGAGGTGCTGCGGACCGTGCCGTCGGTCATCGCTTGCCCGCTGTGCCGGCCTGACAGCGAGCCGGGCCTCCTCGACAGCTGATCAGGACCAGCTCGGACTGGCGGGAGTTGTTGCCAGGGCCCGGTGTCCGCCCTGCTGCCGGTCGAGGTGCAGCCATGCCAGTCAGTCGGCACGGGCCGCGCGAGCCGCTGCTCATCGCTGCGTGCGGCGGGTCAGGCGGGTGCCGGCGAGGTGGAGCACATCGTCGTTGGGGACCCGGGGCGACCTGTCGAGATTGACGGCGTGGCTGCGCAGCATCGAGACCAGGTGCCGGCCGACTGACGGGGCTTCGGTCGAAAACGCTTTGCCGGGTGGGTGGTGCCGCGGTCGGTACGGTGATTGGTCCTGCGGTCGGTTCGGTGGGCCGTCGGTCGCCAGGGGGCGCCGGGCGCGGGTGTCGCTCCCCGCTCACCGCACCGCGTAGATCATATTGTTTGTCGTTCGGGCGGCTTCCGTCCGAACGTACGAGACGGGGAGTTCAACCATGCGCATTCACCGGAGCCGTGCCGCGGCCCTTGCCACCGCCGTCGGGTTCGTCCTGGCACTGACCGGCTGCGGGGGCGGCGGGAGCGGCGGCACGGACGGGGAGCTCAAGGCGCCAGCGGCCGGCACGGGTACGCCGGCGGCTTCCGGCACCCCGGCCACTTCCGGTACGGCGTCGGCGACTCCGACGGCGGCCGGTCCGAGCGGCACCGGCGATCCGGCGGGCGCCACCGGCCCGACGCCGACGGGCCCCGACGGCAAGGGGAAGGCGACGGGCGGTACCGACGCGACCACCGAGGACGCATACGCCTACACCCACCCCTGTTCCGCCAGGAACCTCACCGTCAAGGTCACCTCGCCGCAGGGCTTCCCGGCGACCGTCCGGGTCGTCACGGTGACCAACAACGGTTCCACCACGTGCGGCCTCGACTTCCACCCCGCCGTCGGCTTCAGCGCCAAGGGCTCCGCCCTCGGCATCCAGGCCACGCCGCCCGAGGGTCTGGGCGGCGCGCCGGCGCACCCGGTGCGGCCCGGGGCGACCACGTACGCGGCGGTGGACCTCAACCCCTCGGGCGGCGGCGGTCCCGTGGCCGACGAGATCAACATCCTGGCCGACCCGAGCCACATGCCGAACGCCGACGGCGTCAGCCTGCCGCTCTCCACCACGGGTACCGTCGCCAAGCCGAGGGTCGGGCTCTACCACTTCACCGCGCGCGACTCGTTCGACACCCTCTGACCGGGCGCGGCGCGGCCGCCCCGCAGGTCAGGTTGTGTCCGGCGGGGCCGCGTCCAGGGCGTCGGCGAGGGCGGCGCGGGTGGCCGGAAGGGCGATCCGGTTCGGGCCGAGGCGTTCCTCCTCGTCGGCCGGCAGGTCGGTGATTGTCCGGCCGGTGTGGTGGGGTGGCCCCGCCGTGACGGATCAGGGCGTCGCCCGGCGCAAGGACATGGCGAAGGCGCAGGTGGTGACGGTGAGGACGACGATCGGCGGTATGGGTAGGAGCAGGACGGATATCGCCAAGCCCACCAGTGAGGCGACGAGGGGGATCCATCCGAAGGCGGTGCGCCGTTCGACCAGTGCCGGGGCGTGCCGGACGGCGGTGAGGGCGAGGAGCCCGCACGCGATGACGAACAGGGCCATGACGAGGCTCATGCCCTGGACGATGTCGAGGGTGCTGCGTTCCAGACCGAGCAGGGTCATGCTCGACTCCCGCATGGCTGCCGAGGAGGCTTGCTGCTGAGGGTTGGGGTCGCCCAGCGCCGTCGCGGCCGCAAGGGCGAGGTGGCCCGTGCCCAGAAGGAGGAAGCCGCCGGCCCCGACTCTGAAGGGTCGCAGCGGCTTGGGCTGGGGATTGCGCTCGAGGACGGGTGTGACGGTAGCGCTCACCGTGGCTCCTTGAAGTCGAACAAGGTCGCCCTCTACATCGGTAGAGGACATTGCCCGCACTCTACACATGTAGAGGCGTAATGGTGGGGGCGACCTCAGCTCGCAAACGGCCGGCACCCACCGGCCATCGGCGAGCCGGAGCATCAACTGCGTGGCTTCATCCACTTCTTTCGGTTCTGGTCCAACTTCTATGGTGTGGGCACCCCCTGTGACCGTCGATCTTGCTGACCCGTGCCGCAAGGTCGTCTGGAAACCACCGGTGCCGACCGCGTTCGGCTGATGGTTCTGGGCTGTGCGTGAGGTATTGCTCGGGCGGGCGGCGGACATTCGTCGAGCAGGTTGTGAGCATGACCCGGCGGTTCGGACGACGGACCGAACAAAATGCGGTCGGTGCTGGGCGAGCCGCCGGTGCTGCGAAAAGGGGGATCTCCAAAAGGAGCCGCCCGGTGGCGTCCTCATCGAGCCTACCGACCACGGCCTCGGACGCTCCTGAGGCGGCCTGACCAGCGAGATCCACCTCGCCGTCGAGCAAGGGCAGAAGCCTTTGTCGGTGGTGATCACCGCCGGGCAGCGGGGCGACTCTCCGCAGTTCGAGCCGGTTCTGGAAGCGATTTCAGTGCACAGAGCAGGGCTCGGCAGGCCTCGCAAGCGACCGGACCGTGTGCGGGCCGACAAGGCGTACGACTCACGCAGTAACCGCTCCTCCCTGCGCAGCGCGGAATCAAGGCCACGATCCCCGTGTCTGCGGACCGGGTCCGCCGTGGCTCACGCGGCGGGCGTCCGCCGAAGTTCGACCGAGACGACTACAAACAGCGGCACGCTGTCGAGTGCGGGATCAACCGCCTCAAGCGCCACCGGGCCGTCGCCACCAGGTACGACAGGCTCGCCGTCCGCTACGAAGCAAGCGTGCTGATTGCAGCATTCACGAATGTCTCTGACCTCCGTGAATGCTGCGGCGGCACCAACTGTCGAGCAGTCCCGTGCCCCCATGGGGATCAGCGTTCAGGTTCGGACATTCACAGGCGTGGTCGAAGCCACGTGCGTGCATCCATCCATCGCTGACCTGTGCAGACGGGCGGCGAGCCAAGACCTGCCCCTGCTCGGATAGGTCGATCCCTGCGACGACACCGTGTTCAACCGGTCGCAGCTCAGAGTGCTCATCCCCGAACTTCGGGCCTTGGCGGACAGCTCAGCCGCCGAAGAAGCCGAGGCGGTGCACAAGATCCTTGCTCTGACTGTTCAAGTCGAGCGCAAGGCTCACCGGTATCTCGTCTTCAACGGCGACTGACGACCCACTTTCACAACAGGCCTCAGGCGAAGGAGAACCAGTTGACGTTGACGAAGTCGGAGGACTGGCCGCTGTCGAAGGTCAGATAGACGTCGTGGGTTCCCGTGGTGCGGCGGATGTCGGCGGGGACGGTGCGCCAGGCCTGCCAGCCGCCGGTGTTGGCGACGGCGAAGCCGCCGACCGGGGTGGCTGTGGGGCTGTCGAGGCGGACCTGGACCATGCCGCTGACTCCACCGGCGGCCCCGGAAGCGACGCGGGCGTCGAAGCGGGTGGCGCCGGTGGAGCCGAAGGTGATGGCCGAGAACTTGAGCCAGTCGCCGTTGGACAGATGGCCGACGTCGGATCCGCCGCCGCCGTCGGAGCAGGCCTCGACCTGTGCTCCGGACTGGGCGTTGAATGCCTCGGCCTGGATGGTGGTGAAGGCGCTGACCCCGCCGCCCGAGGCAGTGGCGGTCGGCGTGGGGGCTGGTGTGCCGCCGCCGGCAACACCGCCGACCGTGATGGTCCAGCGGCCGGGGGTGCCGGACTGCACCTTGCCCTCGAAGTCGACTCCGGCCGGGTGAACGTCGTCGTAGGGGAAGGCGTAGCCGAGATGGTCGGGGGTGGTGTTGTGCAGGATGCGGGCGTAGTGGTTGGTGCGCGGCCGGGTGTAGAAGGCGGCGGGCTTCTCGGCGGTCGGCTGGTGGGGGTTGTCCAGCAGGGTGGTGCGGTTGAAGGCGGCGGCGAGCCGTGCGCTGAGATTGCCCATCAGGTCGTTGCCCGTGGTGAAGGGCGCGTCGCTGCAGGAGAAGATCGAAAGGGTGGACGGCTTGGCGAAGCTGCCGACTCCGGGGAAGGCGAGGACGTCGCCGTTCACCCGGCCGGTGACAGTTCCCCAGGTGAACTGGGTGTCGATGCGCAGGTCGGTGGAGCGGTACTTGTTCCACACCTCGTCTACGTAGCCGTCGAAGTAACTCCGGAACAAGGCGCTGTTGCCGCGGATTGCCAGGTTGGGGCTGAGTACGCGCAAGTCGCGGCCGCCCGCGGTGACGATCAGCCGGCTCCAGTCGCTGCCGTCGGCGGCGGACTGGGCCCGCAGCGCGGCGGCGACCCGGGAAAGTCCGTCGGCGGGCAGCCCGCGCACCGTCTGGGTGCCCTGCCCGGTCTCCAGTTGGAAGGCGATCGGCAGGGAGACCATGTCGACGAACGTGATGTTGGCGTACAACTGGTCGCTGTTGAAGGTGAATTCGCAGAAGTCGTGAGCGACGTTCGCGTTGGGGTCAGTAGGGTTGCTCACCGATGGCAGGGCCAGACCGCCGCCGCGGTTCACCAGGAAGGTGAGCTTCGTGCCGACGGAGAAGTAGATACGGCCGCTGTCCAGGCGCGGCAGCGTCACCCTCCGCGCTCCGGCGCCGGACTCGTTGAGCGGGATGGCACAGTCGACCCCGAGCGGGGTCTGATCGTTGGCCGGAGCCGGCGGGTGGTACAGGCTGGAGCCGTTGGCCTGGATGAAGGCCCAGGTGCCGCCGGCCGCGGGGTCACGGCCGAGCACATAGGCGTACACCGTGTTGTTGCCGGTGGTGTTCACCAGGTCCAGGGGGAGCGTGGCGGTGGTGGACGCGTTGGCGCCCATCTCGAGCCAGGCTGCCGCGGCGGGCACGGCCAGGGCCAGGCCCGCTGTCACGGCGAGGAGTTTTCTACGGGGCATGGTTCGTTGGTGGCGAGCCGTCACGGTGGGGGTCCGTTCTTCGTGAGGTCGGGCGGGGGAGCGGTCGGGGCAGGGACGGGGGAGAAGGGAGGGCGGCGGGGCCGGTGGGTCAGCCGACCGTCCACTTCTGGTTGGCGGCGCCGGTGCACGTCCAGGTCTGCAACCGGGTGCCGTCGGCGGAGGAGTTGCCCTTGGCGTCCAGGCACTTGCCCGCACCTGTGTTGGTGAGGTCACGGGCACCGGTGTACGTCCACTTCTGGGCGTTGGTGCCGTTGCAGGTGTAGAGCTGGACGACGGCGCCGTCGGCGGTGGAGCCGCCCGCGACGTCCAGGCACTTGCCGAGGGCGCGGACGGTGCCGTCGCCCCCGATGGTCCACTGCTGGGCCGCGCCGCCGGTGCAGTCGTGCAGCTGGATGGGGGTGCGGTCGGCGTCGGAGCCGCCGGCGACGTCGACGCACATGCCGCCGATGCCACGGATCGGGCGTGCGGCGGGGGCGCCGGCGGAGGAGGCGCGGACATAGTCGACGGTCATCGTCTGCGGGAAGGACGTGGAGGCGTCCGGGCTGCCGGGCCAGTCCCCACCGACCGCCAGGTTGAGGATGACGAAGAACGGGTGGTCGAAGACCCACTTGTTGCCGCCGGTGTCGGCCGGCGTGAGGGTCTTGTACGTGGTGCCGTCCACCGACCAGACGAGGGAGTTCGGGCTCCAGTCGACGGCGAACACGTGGAAGTCGTCGGCGAAGGCGCGGCCGCCGGGCAGGTTGTACGCCGCGCCGAGGCCGCCCGCTCCGGAGTAGCCGGGGCCGTGCACCGTGCCGTGCACGGTGTTGGGTTCGCGGCCGATGTTCTCCATGATGTCGATCTCGCCGCTGTTGGGCCAGCCCACGCTGCCGAGGTCGTTGCCGAGCATCCAGAAGGCGGGCCAGATGCCCTGGCCGCGGGGGATTTTGATGCGGGCCTCGAAGCGGCCGTACGCCTGGGTGAAGGTTTTGGCGGTGTTCAGCCGGGCCGAGGTGTACTGGCACTGCCCGTACCAGCAGCCGAGGCCGGCGTCGGTGTTCTTCCGCGCGGTGATGACGAGGTTGCCCTGGCCGTCGAGCGCGGCGTTCGAGGTGCTGTTGGTGTAGTACTGCAGCTCGTGGTTGCCGAAGCCCGAACCGCCGGTCTCAAGCGTCCACTTGGCGGCGTCAGGAGCGCGGCCGGCCGCACCGTCGAACTCGTCGGACCAGGTCTGCGCGAGACCTGCGGCGCCGGCGTGCGGGGCGACCGAAGGGGTGAAGGACATGAGAACCGCCGCGACCAGGGCGGTGGTCACGAGGAGCACCACTCCGCCGAGAGAGCGGCGACGTGCGCGATGAGCAGCAGCCATGGGCATGGTTCCTTTTCTGGGTGGGGGAGGAGGAGGGAGCCAGGCCGGGCGAGTCGTGAAGAGTGACAGGAGGGGATTGAGAGCGCTCCCACACGTGACGCAATGTCACCCGAGACGGCGAGTATTACGGAGGGGTAACCGTCATGGCAACGTCAGACGTCACCCTTCGCACGCCTCTGAGCTGCGGTTTTCCATTGTGGCCTTCGGCTTAACGATCTCTTAAGGCTGCCTTGATGCAGAGAGGTGTGAATCGGAGCCTCACGTGATCGTCGGCCGGACGGCCGCCGCGGGTACTCCGCGCGGCATCCGGACCGCGTGCTCCCGGCCGCGAAGCCAGCCCCGGCCGACGGTTCCTCGTTCATGCGTTGGTGTCCGGCGCCGCGCAGCCCGTCGATCGGTGCACCGGCGTTGGTCCGCGACACACCGGACACGTCGACGAGCAGCGCCGCCGGCCCCGTACGAGAAGCCGGGCGACAAGTCCTTTCGGGTGCTCGCGCCCGGAAGGACCTGTCGCCGCGCCGACCTCAGGCGTGTGCAGGGTCAGGCGGTGTGCAGCCTCAGGCCGTAGCGGCCGAGGATTTCGTTGATCGGCTGGAACCACGTCTGGCCGCCGGACGAGCAGTTGCCCCAGCCGCCGGAGGTGACGCCCTGGGCCTGGTCCCCGCTGAGGAACGAGCCGCCGGAGTCGCCTCCCTCGGCGCAGACGCTGGTCTTCGTCATCTGGTGGACGGCGCCCTGGCTGTAGTTGACGGTCTCGTTCTTGGCGAGGACGGTGCCGCAGTGCCAGTGCGTCGTGGACCCCGACCGGCAGATCGAGGCGCCCAAGGGTGCCTCGGCGGAGCCGCGTACCAGCTGGTCCGGGATGGTGCCCCAGCCGAGCACCACCGGTACGGTCCACCAGCCGCTGTGGATGCCGACGTACGCGTAGTCGTTGCCGGGGAACGAGGATCCCTGGAAGGTGCCCATCGCGGACCCGTCCCAGCCGCGCACGGCGGCCCCCGCCTGCCCGCAGTGCCCAGCCGTCACGAAGCCGCCGTACACGGAGAAGCCGATCGAACAGCGGACGTTGCCGGTGTAGTACGGGTCGCCGCCGACGGTGCCCGCGGCGTACGTACGGGGCGCCTGCGCCGTCTCGGCGACGGTGACGGGGCCGCCGGCCCTGGCCCGGTCGACGAACGCCCGTACGGCAAGGGCTTCCCGCTCGGTACGTACGACCGTGACGACGACGCTGTTGGTCCGCGGGTCGACGTACCAGCCGGCCACCCCGGCGGGGGCGCGCAGCGTGTCCAGGCGCGCTTTGGCGCGGTCCAGCGCGGCTGCGCTGTGCCGGACGAGGCGGGTGTCGGCGCCCAGTGCCCGCGCCGCGGACTCCTTCGCGCGGTCGGTCACCGCGACGACGAGCCGGCCGGTGGAAGGCTCGTACCATGAGCCGCCGTACGCACCACCCGTGGCCTGCCGTGCGGTCTTCTCCACGGCTGCGGCGGCCTTTTCTGCGCTCAGCCGTTCCTCGGCCTGGGAAGCGGTGAGCCCGAGGTCCCTGCGCATCGCATCGAGCAGTCCGGCCGAGGCGGACGGCGCTGCGGCGGGCTCCGGAAGCGGGACGGCGCTCGCCACGCCGGCCTGGGCGGCGCCCAGACCGACGGTCAGGAGCAGGGCGGCGACGGCGGCGCGTAAGGGGGTGGTGTGTTTCACGAGACCTCCTGGTGTGGGGGATTGAACGCTTGAGAGCGCTCTCACAGAGTGTCGGGCGCTACGCTAGCCGAGCCCATTTGGCAGGTCCATACCAAATTCCCCTTCCGCCGCGGTGGGCCCCGCGCGACCACTCGGCCACCGAGGACTGTCCCCGGCGCCGAGGGTCGACTTCGTCACCGGCCTGACCGACGTCGCGGTCGCGGTCGCGGTTGGGGTCCGGGGCCGCGCCGCGATCGCCCTCGGCTACGACGGTGTCGCCTTACCGATCGCCGACGTCTTCGCCGACCGGGCCATCGCCGTCAGCGGCAACCAGCCGTCCCTCGGTCTCCTGAACGCGGTGTTCGGCAAGGCCCACACGGCAGCCCTGCGCGGCGCCCCCCCACCACCCGCCGGCTCCTGGCCGAAGGCCGGCGCATCTTCGACCAGGTCGGTTCGCACGAGCAGACCTCCGACTACACGGTCCCCTTCTGGCGTGTCAACGTGTTCACATCGCTGCTCGCCGCCCGCCTCGGGGGCGAGATCACGGCCGTCGTCGCCACCCAGGACGCCGCCGCGGCGGAGCTCCCGGAGTCCCTGCCGCGGTTTGCGACCCGTCTGGAGATGCACCGGGGCCCTCCGGCACCACGCGGGCCGATGGCGTGTTGCCTTCGGGTTCCACGTGCCGCGCCGGCGAGCTGGGTCCCCGCCGGGCGCCGCAGCTCACAGGGGGCGGGAGCCGACGAGGGCGGCGAGCGGCGCGAGAGTCAGCGCCGCTCCGGTCCTGCGGCGCGGGGAGTGGGCGGTCCCTGGTCCGCTCCCGAGGACGCACTCCGGCCTTTCCTGCACGCCCGGCAGTTTGCGACCACGAGGGCGAGGCCCATGGGAGCCAGCACGAAGAAGAAGAGTAGAACCGCAGCTACGTCGACCGCCGAGAACACGGCACCCCCTTGAACGTATTCAATGTGAACGTGTTCAAGATAGTCGCTTGGGCGCCTTCTCGGAAAGGGGCTTTACATCGATGCGGTCCGAACCGGGAGCGGTCGCTCCGCCTGAACGCCGCCCGCCTCATGGCGCTCGGACCGGGCGCCGTCGGCGAGCGGCACTGCGACCCCAAGTGCAGCCTGGCCCGCGTCTGCGCCCACCTCCACATCCCCTGACCACCAACCCCGACGCCGTCCTCTACCTCGACGGCACCGAACACACCTGGCAGCCCGGCGAGTTCTGGTACGGCGACTGCTCCCGCGAGCACGCCGTCCGTAACCTCGGCACCACCACCCGCGTCCACGCCGTCATCGACGTCCTGTTCACCATCGAACTCGCCGCGCTCTTCCCGCCCGCCTGGCAGGAGCAGCTGACGACGCCGACGCGCTCATCAACCACCCCCCCGCTGGACCGGACCATCCCCGCAGACCTGCCCCGCACCCTGCGCCTCCCGGCGGGGTTCACCGACTTCAGCCGCGACCAGCCCCTCGGCGGCGACCCGAGGCCGGCAGAGCTCGACCACACCACCGACCACCTCACGCTCACCACCGCAGAGCGGGCCTTCGCGCTGCTGCCCGCCGGCCCGGGCGAGTGGCGCTCTTCCAAGGCGGAACCAACACCGTCAGCAGCCCCACCGGTCGTGACGAGGACGGCTGGAACACCTTCCTGACCATCGGATAGCCGGGACGAACAGCGGTGACCGCGAGCGCTCTGCCGAGAGGTCACTCCTGGCAGGGCGCAGCCGACCTCGGCATCCTCGACAGCGTCGCGCGCCATCGACCACCGCGCCCGGGCCGATCACGCCTCGTACGTGATGCCGACACGACATCCGGACGGCCACTGGTCGGTACTACCCGCCACCGTCCATACCCACCCGGGCAGAAGCAGGCCGCCTGACAGGACCCAGTGACTGTTGAGACCGTCCAGGTCATCGGGGATTCATCCTGGCCCAGTGGAACGGGCGGCGGCTCGTCCGCAGCCCTGGCCACCCTGCTGAGAGGAGTAGGTGACAGCGCACGCCGAGCGGGGCGAGGACACCGCATGTGGCGGGCGTCCGACCGTGGTTCGGTCGGGGGGTGGCAGGCTGACGGTACGACTGACGGAAACCCGTGCCGAGCCGCGGTCATGCCGACCAGCGGGACACCTGGATCCGTCAGAGGGACTCGAGCAGGCCGCCCAGAGTGAGGACGATCCCGCACAGAGCGATCACCGTGCCCACGAACCGGTAGAACCCCAGGTCCAGGGTCGCGGCGTGCGCTCCACCGCGTCCTTGGCCTCCTTGAGGCCCGTACCCGTGGTCGCGCGGTATCGCTTGATCGCCTGGATTCTCCGGCCGGGTCCGGTCCGTCCTGTTGGCAATGCTCGCGGTGTCGAAGAGCACGATGAGGACGACAAGCGTCAATCCTGCGATTCCCTTGGCCGGGAGCCCAGTTCCGCCGCCTTCGCCCGCAGCGGCAAAGTGTGTACGAACCTGTCGGGCCCGAACTGGGACACGGAAACGCCACGCCGGGTA